>CAZRLL010000055.1:15889-19120 GCA_964600735.1 uncultured archaeon | reverse complement strand
CGTCCTAAGATTTACAATGATAGCTACAAGAAGAGTATATACTTTTTAACTGATGGGATATTGTGTCTAATTGATTATTCATATAAATTACTCAGATTGGGATTTACTCAATTCCTGTAACTTGAAATCAAGTAATGTCTTGATCGGAAGATCCATCATTACACTTTCAAAAAATGAGTATCATTAGAACTAAATAAAGACATCCAATTGATACATGCAGTATTATTTTGAATGAATATTTGATGGATCTGAAATACTGATAAATTCATGAATGAAAAATGTGTACATTTTTAATATTCAGTAGTTTAAATACTCAAACATCTATGGATATTATTGGAGTAAGGACATACACTTGTATGTATTTCAATTCTCATTAGGGTTACGGGTATTACGTCATCTTTGAAAGTCTGTTGTAAGACCTTATGAGAGGAAAGGCACTTCAGATTAGGTAATAATGATCTGAAGAGAGACGGTTTAGGAAAGCAAAATGAGTGTTGATGGATCCTGAAACAAGTCTTTATGGGTATATCCCGTGATGATGGGGCTCAAGTCAGTAGTCCTAATGTAACATCCTAAGATTTACAATGATAGTTACAAGAAAAGTACACATTTTCAACTGATCAGTTGCGTTTGGATTAAATATATCTTTCCTTTATGATTTCTGACAGTTTTTTAATCATCTCTCTCTCGTTCGGGGTAAAATGGCCATCAACCTTCGCAATTATTTCCGCCCTATCGATTATTGCCTGCTTTAATTCCTTTAATTTCCGCTCTTCCTCTTCAGTAACCTTGCCGTCCATAAAAGCTTCCTTTAAAATTACGCTATAGGCTTCAGCGTCTACTTTTACCTGTTCGATTATATCGAGCTCTTCTGGTGTAATTATGTCGTCCTTTTTAGCTGCTTTCATCAATTCCTTAATAGTATCATCAAATAATGGGAAATCACTCATCAGTTTGTCTAAAGTATTCTCAATATTTATTTATTGAGATATAAAAATATCAAATTTGGATTCCCTGTTTTGTATTTGTTTGGTTTCATCCAAAAAAGATTATATCTTTACTTCGGGTAATTCAATTTTCACCGCACATACCTTTAATTCGGGAATTTTTGCGTAGGGATCCAGTACATCATTTGTTAATAAATTTGCTGCAGCTTCCTTATGGTGGAAAGTCATGAAAATTATTCCTTCACGAATTCGGTTTGTTATTTTAGCAATTGTCTCTAAAGTGCCCCTCCTTGATGATATAATGATCTTATCCCCATCCTTGATCTTTAATTTTTCAGCATCGATAGGATTAATCTCGCTTTTCTCAACAGGTTGGCGTGTATGCAGACCAATTGATCTGTGGGTCATCTCCCCTGTATGAAAGTGATAAAGACTTCTTCCGGTAGTCAGTACAAATGGAAATTCCTCATCGGGTAATTCTGCTGATTCCATAAAATCAATGGCAAAGAATTTTCCCTTGCCATGAGTAAACGTCTCTTCATGCAAAATTTTCGTTCCCGCATCTTCTTTGCTACTACAGGGCCATTGTAGTCCTGAATTTCCTAATCTATTATAGGATACTCCCCCATATATAGGAGTTACACTGGCAATCTCATCCATAATATCTGCAGGAGAATTATATTTTTCGCCTATTCCAAAACGTCTCAATAATTCCATCAATATTTCTAAATCTGATTTTATATTTCCTTGTGGTTTCAATGCATTTCTAACCATTTGGATCCTTCTTTCAGTGTTTGTAAAAGTTCCATCTTTTTCTGCAAAACTCATTACTGGAAGAACAACATCTGCAAATTTAGCAGTCTCTGTTAAAAATAAATCCTGTACTACTAGAAACTCAACTTTTTCCAATGCCCTTCTTACTTTTGTAATATTGGGATCACTTAAGGCTGGATTTTCGCCCATTATATGCATTCCTTTTATCATTCCATTATCTGCAGCTAAGAATATTTCAACAACTGTTAATCCAGGAACTTGGCTTAACTCAGGCACTCCCCATAATTTTTGGAATTTTTCAATTGTAATGGCATCATCAACTCTCTGGTAACCAGGATAAACATTGGAAAGAGCACCCATATCACAGGCACCTTGTACGTTGTTCTGCCCCCGCAGTGGGTTTACCCCAGTTCCAGGTTTTCCAATATTTCCGGTTAACATAGCTAGATTGGCAAGTGATATGACATTATGCGTTCCAGTTGAATGTTGAGTTATACCCATAGAATATACTATTGCTGCAGTTGATGCATTTGCGTACAACCTAGCTGCATGTTGGATATTATCTACAGATAGGCCTGTAATTTTGCCTAGACTATCAATTGAAATACTTGAAATATGTTTTTTTAGCTCCTCATATCCTTCAGTTCTTGAATTAATGAATTCATCGTCAACCAATTTTTCTTCAATTATTACTTTTAGTAAGGCATTAATCAGGGCAACATCTGTCCCTGGACGGTGTTGGAGATAAATACTTGCATATTGACTGAGTTCTATTTTTCTCGGATCCGCTACAATCAACTTTGTTCTGCCCGATACTACTGCCTGCTTGATTTTACTACCAATAACGGGATGGGCTTCGGTGGTATTACTCCCAATTACAAAGATAACCTCAGCATGATTTGTCAGATCGTCTATTCTATTGGTCATGGCACCGGATCCAAATGCTCTTACCAAACCAGTCACAGTTGAAGCATGACACAATCTAGCACAATGATCGATGTTATTTGTTCCAATACCTGCCCTAGCCAACTTCTGCATAAGATAATTTTCTTCATTTGTACATTTCGCTGAACTAAGAAATGCAAGAGCATCAGGTCCATCTTGATTCAAAATTCTGCGATAACTAGACTCAATCAGGTCAAATGCTTCTTCCCAAGTCGATTCCTTCAAGATCCCATTTTTTCTTATCAAAGGGTATTTTAGTCGATCTGGGTGATGAATAAAATCCCAACCATATCTTCCCTTAACACATAGAGATAAACCATTGACCACAGCATCTTGATATGAGTCCACATAAGCAATCCGATTTTTCTCTTTGTTAACTACAAGTTGTAATTGACAACCAACCCCACAATAAACACATGTAGTGGTGGTTCTGGTAAAATCAATCTCCCTGCCAGCCCTTTCTGCAGTTATTGGCATGAGAGCATCTACTGGACATACTGCTACACAATTACCACATCCTACACATCCAGCCTCTTGGAAGGTCCTACCAAATCCCGCGCTGGGG
>CAZRLL010000055.1:0-15879 GCA_964600735.1 uncultured archaeon | reverse complement strand
GGAAGACTTCAAAACCCCGATTTTCCATAGATAATACTCCACAATGTTGAATTTCATCAACGACTCTTACGCATTTTTCACATCGTATGCACATGGAGTAGTCAAGTTTGAAAAATTCATTTCGTTCTTCGGGGATCGGTTGCAATAGTTCTTTTGTAAAACGGTTGAGTTTTTCAACTGGTACATATTCGTAGGCTAATTTTTCTAGAGTACAATTGCCTTGTTTATCACATACAATACATTTTAGTGGATGTGAAGCCAATATTAGCTCAATTATCAACTCTCTTGCAGAGGTTACTTTTTCAGAATGTGTGTGGATCATTGAATTCTCAAGAATCTGAGTAGAACAGGATGCGACCAAATTGGGATTACCTTTTATCTCAATAACACAAATCCTACAGTTACCGCTAGGTTTTAGCTCTGGTTCATGACATAAGGTGGGAATATCTATACCAGCTCTTGTAATTGCATCATAATAACTCTCATCAGGGTAGTATCTTATTTCTTGACCATTAACATTAATTTTCTTATGGCTCATCTCAATCAATTCCAACAGACTCCTGCACGACATAATTTGGTTTCAATATGTTCTACAAATTCATCTCGAAAATATTTTAAAACCGACCTGATAGGATTAAGAGCTGCTTGTCCAAGACCGCAAAGTGAGGTAGCTTTGATCAATGTGGCTAAATCTTCAATGTCTTGGATATCTTTCGTTTTTCCTTTCCCTTCGCAAATCCTTTCGATAATTCTTAATGCTTGACGTGTTCCATCTCTACAAGGAAAACACTTACCACATGATTCTGATTGGGTGTATTCAAGAAAATATTTAGATAGATCCACAAGACAGCTTGTTTCATCAATTACAATCATCCCTCCCGCACCAAGTGGTGATCCTAGTTTTGACATGGATTCAAAACCTATTGTAGTATCTATCATATCTTTAGGTAATAATCCACCGCCTGGTCCACCTGTGTGAATGGCTTTCAACTTGGAACCTTCAATCATCCCTCCACCAATATCGTATACCAATTCTTTCAACGTTGTACCCATTGGTACTTCTATCAGGCTGGGATGATTCACCTTACCCGAAAGTGAAATCACAGCAGTTCCTGAATCACCACCAGTTCCGATATTTTTGAACGCTTGCCAGCCATTATTTATTATCCATACAATAGCACTCCACGTTTTCACATTATTAACAATAGTAGGTTTTCTCCATAAGCCTGAATCAACAGGAAATGGGGGTCTGTCTCGAGGATAGCCCCTTTTACCTTCTAATGATTCAATTAATGCTGTTTCTTCCCCACAAATAAATGCTCCAGCACCCACATGTATGGATACATCAAACGAAAAATCAGAACTCAAAATGTTTTCTCCAAGTATACCATTGGATCTTGCATCATCAATTGCCTTCTGTACTCTTTTTATTGCCAAAGGATATTCGTCTCGTATATAAAAAATGCCATTAGTTGCACCCACGGCGTATCCTCCAATAATTAAACCCTCTAGCACCCCATGTGGGTCCATCTCAAGAATCAGTCTATCCATAAACGCACCAGGATTTCCCTCATCTCCATTGACAATGATAAATTTCATATCTCCGGTAGCATTCTTACAATATTGCCACTTCAAACCGGTTGGAAATCCTGCACCTCCAAGACCACGAAGTCCTGAGTTTTTGATTACATCAATAATTTCTTGCGGTTCTAAAGAAAGGATTTTTCGTAAGGCAGCATATCCATCGATTTTTTTGTCTATGTAATTATCATAACTTTCTGGGTTTATTTGACCACAATTTCTAAGAATTAACTTTAGTTCCTTGAAATATATTGGGATTTTAGTAATGTTAGTTTCAAAATCAGTTTTGTCAAAAATTAAATTCTCTACTTTTTCCATTGTCATATGTGTATAGAGTTTCTCATCAACCATTAAAACAGGAGAAACTGCGCAATAACCCATACATGCCATTTTTCTCAAAGAGTTGGAATTATCTATCATTGTGGATTTAACTAATTCAGTGATTTTATCAGATTTCTTTAGATAGCAAGCAGTTCCGCTACAGGTAGTAATTACGTGCTTTCCTGGTATTGTGTATTGAAATTTTGAATAAAAAGTAATGATGCCATTAATTTTAGCTAGTGAAATATCTAACAAATTTGATACAATTTCAAGCTCATCGAAAGGTAAGTAACCGCGAATATCCTGTATATCCGCTAAAATCTGAATTAAATGAGAGGGATCAAAATTATATTTATTGATTATTTCATTGGTGCCTGAATGAGCCTGCATTATTAATTGGAATTTTTATTATAAAATTAAATGTTAACTCATTAACGGATATTTCAGAGATAATTTATTATTTTGATATCGGAATTATATTAGTCATTGAAGAATTGTTGAAGATTGAAGAGGAATTGTTGACGATTGAAGAGGACATTAGATTCTCAAACTCAACAATTGCCAGAGTTATGGTCTTAGGTTGAAATTCACTTGAATAAAGCGGATCAATTCTTCAAATATTTGAGCAAAAGTGGAAAATGATAGCGCCGGATGGATTTGAACCAACGCTCTCCGGGTTTCACATTTAAAAAAAAATATGAGCCCGGCGAGTTAACCAACTACTCCACGGCGCTTGTAAACACGTCGAAGATTGATTTCTTGACAATTTACAAAGGAATGATTGTAATAAAAGTGTGTGTTTAGGACTACGTTATATTTCATAACGTGAAATACGAATGCTAATAAGGGAAAAATCAATCAAACTTGATATTTTGATATTGAATTTAATTTGGTTAAATTTTCTCAAATATTGGGCTGATTTCTTCGATTATTTGATCTGTAATCGTTTCTGCGGCAGTCCCTGTTGAAAACGAGGTTCCATATTTTTGCAGGATCTCATCTAGTTGTTGTTCTATGCCACTAGGGATCTCTTTGGCAATAATAAATATTCCGAATGGTTTACCGCCTTCGTTATCCAGATATAAACGAGCATTCATTTTAATTTCATTTAGTGGCATTGTATATGTATTTTTATTGAATCGATTTCCATGGCCAAAAATTCCTGTTGAGGACATAAAACACCTACTTGCTATCTCATCCAGATTTAAACCAACTCCTTTAGGAGTAGAGTATAAAATTTCGGAACCCTCAATATCATCCCAATAGGATATCATGGTGGTGATCAGATCGTCAGAAAAATCAGCAATCGGCTGTTTTTGACGGTCAACTACTTTGGATGCCATTAGAAGATGACCGAATAAATATCCCTTATCCCAAGGTTTAGTTATGAAACCAAATACATCTGCTTCATTTATCGCCCTTATAGAGGTATTATAGTCACCATGTGCTGTAAGCATTATTCTTACGATATGGGGATATTTTTCCTTTATTTGAGTGAGCAATGTAATTCCATCCAGCTCTGGCATAACTATATCAGCAACAATTATTTCTACAGTTTCACGATCCAAAATACTCATAACTTTAGTGGGATTTGATTCGAAAATGCCGTGAAATTCATCTTGAAATGATATTTGCCTTTTAATGGAATTTAAAATTTCAATTTCATCATCAACAAAGAGCACTAATCTTGATTTATCAACTTCGTTATCTTTGTCCCCAATCATAGCTTGACACCTAAATAATTACATTTCATAACATTATCTTGAATTGAGATAGCAAAACGGGTAAATAGAATAATTTTTTATTAAATTTTCCAGCCGATTATTGTTATTATTAGCTGATTAGCAAATAGCGTTGAGAATTGATATTTTTGTGAAATCGTCATGTATTTTCAAAAAATCCTTTTCCAAATTTCAGTTCTCCCATCAATGAGTGTATCGATATCCCAATCGTGTTCACGGAGTACATCTCTAATAACGGGATAGAATTGCACTTCACTACGAGGCAATATTAGATAATTACCCGCTTCCCAATCTCTAATTAATAGGAATATGGTATGCTTATTTCTTTCAACAATTTCCGGTTCCTCAAAATTTAAGTTAACAGCTTCAATTTTAATATCAGCTCCTCTATGGAGATATGTATAACCCCCCAATACGAACCAAGGATATACGGCAATTATTCCAGTTAGATCTGATTGATGTCCAATATAGATTAAAGCCTCATTAGAATCATCATATTGTTCCAAATGCCATCTTGAACTAGCAATTGATAATGTGTGAACGGTGAAAATCAATATAAGGAATAAAACAAGGGAAATATTTCCCCAGTACTTAAATTTAACATTATAGGAATATTTTATTTCATTTGCTCCATATCTTTTAAATAACATCGTATTAACAACTAACTGAGATAAAATTACCATGGACGTTGAAATTAGAATTATTAACAATACAATCCCTGGTAAAATAAATCTAATTTCTTTGTGAGTATCTGGATTCCAACTTTCCTGGTACAATATTAACCTCCTTAAATTGGTAAAATTTATTCCTCTCCAAAAACTAGTGAAAACCAGCCAAGTGATTGACGCGCTGATTACTATTTTTATGAAACCATTCTCCAGCTTGTTAAAATCCTCATTCAGTGATTTGTAATATTCTGACTTATCGACCAATAAAATTAGTGAAATTAATATTGGTGAAATTAGAACCCAAATTATCAATTGATCCTTTTGAATTAATTCACTATAATAAAAGGAGGGTGGGTCTAATCCAAACCAATCAGACTTATTCTCAATGACATTGAATTTAAACCAGTTCAGAGGAACTGTAAAAAAACTGTTATAGTAATGATAATCAATTTGAGCAGCAATTAACCAAGCAACTATGCCATCAATGATCAGTACAATGTATTTTTTTATATGTTTCATACTGAATGTTGCTACAAACATAGAGAATAATACAACTAATAGATCTAGTCTAACATATGTAGAAATACCAACAAAGCAAATTACAATAAATTGATCATAAATGGATATTTTTTCTTGCCTCTCAAGGCAAAGCAAAATTCGATAAATCCCATAGAAAAAATAAGGGAGAAAGAAGGTGTTAGTTAATGGTCTCACGGTGTACTCCACAATACGCCAGTAAAGGGCAATGTTAAAAGCGACCACTACACTTACATTCTTATTTTTGGTTAATTGATATGCGAGTTTACTTGAAGCTGGAATTAACATTGTAGAGTTAATGGCTAATATAATCCGAATGAAAGGTAATGTCCCATTATGGTAATCAAGACCAATCAGTTCGCCAAATCGCATAAATAATGATAATATTAGAGGAAAAATCCAACTCCTTGATGCAGCATAACTGGGTGTATTGGGATTTTCATCCAAGAATTCGGAGGGAATTCGTCCCGAGTCATAAACTAGTAAATGAGCCATTTCGTATCCCTGATAAATCTCGTCAGGAACTATGATTCCCTTCGCCGCAAGGGTTGCTATCAATCTAAAGATGAGTCCTGCAATAATTGCGATTATCATCAGGACCCGGTGAGGATTTTGCTCAATGTAAGATAGAAATCTCTTGCTGGAAAAATAATTATTTTTTAATAAATTCTCTTGATTACTTATTTTACCCTTGGCCATTGCTGGACTATTTATACTAGTTTAAAGCACCTTTAAACTTAATTTTTAACAAATATAAACGAATGAAGAAAAAATACATCAAATTAACAAAAAAATAAGTTACCCATTATTCTATAAAGAAATTATAGGCAAATTCTCAAGGGATGTTTTTTATACCCGAAAGAAATACTTCAAATATAGTTGTAACAACTTATACCAATTCATGGTGTTATTCATGAGCGCATTAACAGGTCCAATGCTTCGAGAAATGATTTTTGAATCTTGCGAAAGAATAAATGAAAAAGTGGATTATTTAAATGATATTAACGTCTTTCCTGTTCCCGATGGGGATACAGGCGTGAATATCTATATCACTATCGGTGCTGTTGTCGAAGAACTTGAAAAGGAACAAGATAATTTAACTATAAAGGAAGCAGCCAAAGCTATCGCAAAAGGAGCTTTTAAGGGGGCTAAAGGAAATTCAGGAGTAATTTTGAGTCAATTTTTCATGGGATTCGCTAAGTCAATCGAAGATTGCTCCATAATTACACCAAAACACTTTGCTGAAGCTCTAATTGAAGGTAGTAAACGTGCGGATAAAGCAGTAATGAATCCACGGGAAGGGACTATTTTAACCGTTATCAAAGATACTGCCCATGCTGCTTTATCGAAAATCGATGAAGGTGCAGGATGGAAGGATACAGTTGAATACTGTTATGAAATTGCTCAAAAATCTACCTTGGATACTCCTAATTTACTTCAGGAATTAAAAGACGCAGGTGTGGTAGATGCTGGTGCTCTGGGATTTGTTTATCTTCTTCAGGGTTGGATAGTGGTTATAGTCAATTCATTTGAAGGAATGAAAGTTGTTGATATACGGAGCGATCTCGAAAATTTACATAACACCATAGACAAAGAACACATGATGACGACTTTAAAGTTCAGGTATTGCACTGAAGCGAGTATAACGTCTGTTAATATAACAGAAGATCAAATCAAAAATCAATTGAGACAGTATGGAGACTCTTTAATCGTTATCAGAGATGAGAAAACAACCAAAGTTCATATTCACTCCAATGAACCAAATTTAGTAATTAAGGATTTTAAAAGGCATGGAAGATTAAACACAGCCAAAATTGACGATATGAAATTACAAACATTCTATTCAAATCGTTAATTTAAAATTCTACGGAAATCGGAGAATCTTGCTTCGGTTACTGGTAATCTATTTCTTCTATGCATCCGTTTTGAAGGCCGTGTAAGATGTCTTTGTGCAGATAAGGCAGCAAATGCTTTCTGTCCAACAAATATGTTGCGTTGACCCGGTTTTTTTTCAGGTATTAATGTTTTATTACCACAATTTCTGCATTTATAACCTTTTAAAGTTCCAGCTTTTGTCATTCTCTTTCCACATTGACAAATCGGAGGAGCAAAATAAATTTTTTTCTCCAGATGGATTATGTAGAAATGCTCAAGAGCGATATGAATTCCATAGTCATTCTTTCTTACATTGGCATGGATATATAATTTATCACCAATTATCAGTTTTCTTGCCGTATCACGCAGATGCTTTGTAGGTTCGAATACCATGCACTCGATTGTTTTAGAATTCATTGATAGTTTTAATTTGATATGACCACCTTGATATTCAAAAGGTGAAGCTACAACGGTAGCAATACTTGATATTACTGAAAAGGGTATTAATGTTGATTGAGGTCTTAACACATGTGAATTTGTAGCTTGGTTAGTTTTGAAAAGAGTCCAACTTGAAATATCTTCTTCTAGATTTAGTTTGTCGAAAAAATTAATTAAATCAAGTGGTGATTCACCACGAATCCCACAAAAGATTGGATCTGGTCCTGCTGGTGAGATTAATTCTCTTTTACCATAATAATCATATGAAGAAAAGGTGGATGGGTATAGATGAATCAGTTTAATTAAGTTATCCCTGTCTATTGATCTTGCTTTCCCAAATTTCGATTCCGTTCTATATGCGATGATTTCAAATGTCAGATCTCTTACCAAATTTGATGTTATCGCAGCCATCGCTCCAATATGGGATTGGTTTTTTTTAGGCCAAAAATATGCTGAATTTTTAATTTTGGGCAGGTTTTGCACGCTAATATGATTTTGTAGCGTTTTTTCGTAAAATTCTTGATTCGTAATTTTTCCTTCTATTATTAATAAACCTGGTTTTTTATCCTCATCTAAGTAAATTTTGGCATCATTATCTACGATAGGAATTGCGATATTTGCAATTTCATCTATACTCATATTAGATTCAAATTTTATGGATAATGCTGCATTTCCCCTAGTGCGAATTGGAACATTCGGATTGAGTCTGATTAACTTGGGAAAATCCATAAAAATTAGGTCTGGATTATTTTGAATCAATTTGTCTAATATTTTTGAGAAAGTCCAAGTAGTACATCCGCCTTTCGAAGCCGAATCAGTACAATCTAAACCAAGATTAAATTCCAAACAATAACTCCGAATTATACGAGATAATATCTTTTAATAATGGAACAATACAAAAAGATGTAAAAAATGAAATTTTGTTCTTGAAAGTGCTGCCATATTAAGTAAAATTCCAACCGCAATCAAAAATATTCAGACACTTCGATTGTGACCTAAATATCATAAAAAAAGTAGAAGACAGGGGGCTAGATTTTTTAAAATGTAGTTCAATGATAATATACTAATATAAAGCAGCAAGAAAGAAAATATTATTTAATGTCCTATCTATTCAATTATTTGAGAGAATATAATGTCTAGTTCTGAGGGGATTTTTTCCTTGATTAAATCAGAAATTACAAAATGGGGATTTGTTTCATTAATTTCTATTATGTCCTTAGGTAGTCTTATCGACAAGGGTGCATTTTCATCAAACAATCAGAGTGTATTTAGTGTAATATTTGCAATTGTCCTAACTTCATATCTGATTATTATCGCAGCTATGAGATTTATAGGTCTGAAACCTAATAAATTTGAAATGGTATTCATTCCTTTGGTGATTTTATTGATGATATTTGTTACTTTACAATTCACCGATAGTATGCCATCCATTAATGATGATGAAGCTGAAGCTGTAAATAGTGACAATTTAGACGAATTAGAAAGGACACCTGTTGTTACACAGGAAGTTGTTACTGTTACAAATAGAAACCAGAATGATTACGTCCCTCCAATTGATAAAGATTATAATGGCATCCCAGCTTCAGTCATTCGAGGATTCATTTACATTGTGATAACAATTTTTGTTATCCTAGGACTAGTTTTTTTTGCAAGGAAAGGGGATCGGTTTATACCTGGGATCCAAATAAGGAAAGAAATTGAGTATAGTACACCTTTAGGGCAATACCAAAAAGATATTGTTCAATTATACATTGAAGCAAGTTCCAGTATTGAAAGTCTTAAGGGGATGGCACCTAGGTGGTATTCACCGACAAGATTCTCCGACGTAATTAATTTTGATCCCGGTCCCCCAATGTCAAACTATTTTCAAAGATTAACTTTATTATATGAATTTGCTCGATTTTCGACAAAAACGATAACCATAGATGATGTACTCGAAGCAAGAGATTTGCATCTACAGGTTATGACTTGGATTGACGATATCTCAGTAAAAAAAACCCAAGTGGTCTACCAATAATGGAACTCCCCGACTTAATTATCAATCCATATTTACATATAAGATCACTTTGGATTTTGTCAATACTATTACTGGTCATAATGATCCGCAAAAAATTAAGAACAGAATTAAAGAGGGAATGGAATGTAGAATACGAGTTTGATTGGACATATAGGGGAACAATACTACAAACCCTTATGCAAATGTATGCGTTAGTACTGAATAGTGATGCATTAAAATTGGCTGAGTTAGTGCGGGAGGAGGTATGTAGAAATTCAGCTATTGCTTTTCAAAAACCAGTATCATATTTTGTTAGGTATCGAAATGATTACCATACGATGAAAATCTATTTCGAAAATCCTGAATTAATCAAATTTTTAACATATCCTCGAGGGTGGGCGATTGAAAACGGAGCAATCAAACTCTCTTTTTTTGGGCTGATAAAAGAAAAAGCAATAAACCAAAACTACTTGGGAAATTTAAACAGACTCCTTGATGCTTTTATTGTTGATACACATACAAATTCCAGAGACATACGATAATAAGATTGAAGGAATTAACTTTGCGCGTTCAATCCCATCCGATTATCGTTGTATCAAAATGTAAAAATGTATTCAACCAAAGCATGATCTTGTAAAGATGCTAACCTCAGATGTAACAATTAACCGGATATTGGAAGAAGTATCAAAGGTCATAGTTGGAAAAGAGACCATATTAAAGCGAGTATTAGTTGGAATTTTGGCTGATGGGCATATTTTATTTCATGATGTACCTGGATTAGCAAAAACAATGATGGCCAAAGCATTTTCAATGGTTTTGGGCTTGGATTATAAAAGAATTTCTTTTACACCGGATTTACTTCCTGCGGATATTACTGGGGTGTCAATATACAATTTAAAAACAAATGAATTTGAATTTAAACAAGGACCGGTATTTTGCTCACTGTTACTCGCCGATGAGATAAATCGAGCTTCTCCGAAAACTCAATCTGCATTACTCGAAGCAATGCAAGAAAGACAAGTTACAATAGATGGTGTAACAAATATTTTAGGTCCACCATTTATCGTATTAGCGACTGAAAATCCACTTGAGTTTGAAGGCACTTTTCCTCTTCCTGAAGCACAATTGGATCGCTTTCTTATTAAAACTGATGTAGGTTATCCTACATTAGAGGAAGAACAAATCATATTACAAAGAAGGATTGATCGTAGGAAAGAATCATTTGATTTAAAACAAGTAGTATCAAGTGAGGATCTTATTTCACTTCAAAATTTAGTTGAAGATATCAACATTGATAAATCGATTTTACAGTATATTACTACTTTAGTGCAAGAAACAAGGAAAGATTCGAAGATTAGCGTAGGTGCAAGTCCCCGGGGTTCACTAGGTTTGTTATTGGCTTCGCGTGCTTGGGCTATGATACAAGGAAGAGATTTTGTTAATCCACAAGATATTCAGGATTTGTTTATTCCAGTTTTGAGTCATCGATTGATCTTGAGATCTGGGGATTTACTTACTGGATTAACTCCTGAAACAGTGCTTACTCATATTTTAGAGAAGATACCAGCCCCAAGAATAGATTGATTTAGCTTGAGGTCTAAACTTATGGAAATCAATGAATATATATTAAGTTCCTTAAATTTTGTAATCATTACCCTTTTGATTATCTTAGTCTTTAGTGACTATTCATGGATATTTGTATTGATTATGTATGCCACCAATACAATTTTAAGATTAAAGCAAGTTGATCTCAAAGATCCAAAATTGAAAAGCAATCGTTCTGTAACCGGAAGGACTTTCCAGGAAGCAGAACGGATTAAAGTGACACTATCAATTACTAATCAATCAGAATACACTTTTAGAGGTGAGATTGCAGATGAATTGCCCACGTCGTCTTTAATTTGGGAGGGAACTAATGTATTATTAGTAAAATTGCTGCCAAATGAAACACTGGTTTTCACGTATATTTTTTCGTTCCCAAGAAGGGGTAAATACAAAATTGGACCCATACATGTTCGATATCACTCTTTAGGAGAAAATTATGAAAGGTCTTGGGTAATTGATAATATTTTCAAATTTGTTATTGTACCCACACCGGAAAATGTTAGTACTTACAGCATACCACCATCATTTTTAACGTCTATGGGAGGTCCGTTTAAATCAAAATTAGTTGGTGATGGTATTGATTTTACTGGGGTTAGAGCATACCAACCCGGTGACACGTATAAAAGAATTAACTGGAAACAGACTGCAAAATTGGGAAAACTACATTCAAATGAATTCGAAATCAATCGACCCACAGACGTAATTATGGTTCTAGACTTAACCGAAGAATCAATTGATATAGCAGACTCCTCTGTAAGAGCAGCATTAGGTTTGATAGATTATTTAACCCATGCTCGATGCAAGGTTGGTTTAATTACGTTAGGAAAATTTATTCATTATATATCGCCAAAAACTGGTAAACGTCACTTATTGGAGATAAGTGAACATCTAACCAATGTAAAATCAATTAGACGGATCGAAAACCTAGATTTATTCCAACAAAGAATTAATGAGACAATATCCAGAATTAGTAAAACAAAAAATGAAATTTTACTATTTTCAAGTCTAAACAGGATAGAAAATGCCATACTTTTATCTGAGGTATTAACAAAAATAGGTAAGGTCACTGTTCTTTCACCCTCTGAAACAATTGTACCAATGCCAGGATATGAATTGCTTGATTTTACGAGTAAATTATTAAAACAGAGAAAAAATGTAATCAATTTATACTTGAGGAGAAAAGATATCAGAATATATGAGTGGGCACCAGAACTACCATTTGAGGTGTCAATATCAAAATGGGGGAGTAAACATTGAAATATCACGTTACTGATGAAAATGCCTTGATTTTTGAGAATTATCTAAAACAGATCAATCGATTAAAAAGCTTGAATTTTGGATCTACCTTATTAATTGGTTTGAGTGGTACTTGGTGGCTTTGGATTTATGGTGTAATATTATTTAACGTAAACCAGAATTTTCAACTACTGTTTTACGCATTTGTTTCTTTTATAATAATTATAAGTATTGCAAATTTAAACTCTTATCAATCTTACACTAAAAAGGGATGGATTGTTAGATTTATATCATTTACTGGAATAATTGTATTACATGAATTTTATAATACAGAAACAGTTTATAGCATAATAGTATTTTCCTATGCGGTTATTCTTCAGGATACACTATACCCTATAATTAGACGACTTCTAAGAACTCAAAAGTATTTTAACAAACAAACAATAACATTAAATGAAATTTCTGGAATCAAGGCAAATACGGATTATATTGAGGACCGATTGAATTGGGCAGTTAAAACAACATTTTTAGTATTAATTGTTGGAATTGTTTATTCCACTTTCACATTTGTTTTGACAAAGCAGACATCTATTTTCAACAGTCAGTACTTGCAATACATTAGTATTCTTGCGTTTGTAATTCTAGGAATATTATTTATACCTAAAATGTTACCCAAGGTGAAGTTAAAAGATCCCGTTGAATATTAAATATTTTGGAAATTTGATTAAAAGTAAAAAGGGTTTGTGACAGTTAAACCAATATTATGATTATTTATATTAGGTTAACAAATTCAAAATGAACTGGAAATTACTATAAATATATAGAATTAAGAAATGTATAGATTAAGCTTGAATAATTATTTTTGGATCTTGAATATTAACTCTATTTAACTTTAAATAGGTGTTTGAATTGCAATTAATTATTATGGATGTATCAGATCCTCTAAAATTTTCCTTTGCTGAAATATTAAAAATTATTATTATTAAAGCGAAAGAAGATGGCATAATCTCTAGTGATGAATCTGACCTAATCAAGCAGATTGAGTTTGATGCAAAAAATATCGAAGAACAACTAAAGACTGCCGTAATGGATAGTAATACAAAAATTGCTTTGGAAAAATTATTCAAAACAGCTGGTGAAACATTAATTAAAAATGCTATTTCCATTGCAAGAAAAGATACTAACGTTTCAACAGAGGAAAAGATGATTATTGAACAGGTTATTAATAGTTTTTCAGAGCTTGGTTGGGATACAACTGAATGGAAAAAGAAGAGAATATGGTATGTATTTAAAATCGTAATCGTAATTAATAGCAATACCAATGTTGATAATTTACTGAATGCATTTGAGAAAAAATTTTGTTTACTTGGACTTGACCCTGCCACAGGAATATGTCTTGGTACAAACCACTATATTATGGAAGATATTGATGTTACGTTATTAGCATTTACCCTTAACCCAGATAATGAGATGGAATGGGTGAGAAAGGGAGCATTTGCATTTATTGAATTTGATAACGAACAGTCATTAAAACATCGTTTACGTCGAACAGCACAGGATCTTCTAGCAAAGCATTATGTTGCCAGAAAAGTAGACGCCCTATCGAGATAGTCCCAATTGGTTATTATTTGAGCTTAAACTAATAGATTTTTCTCGATAATTACTGATAATTAAAAAAATACAACTAAAACGATAGTATATGACTGTTGAGAATATAATTCCAGAAGATTATCTTGAATTAAAAAAAGTAGAAGATATCAGAGTGACTCCTAGTCATGTTGCATGGGTAGAAAAGTCGTCAAATCCAGCGGATAAGGGATTTAAATCCCATATTAAATTAATGAATCGGAAAACCAAAGAAATTAAGCAATTCACCTCTGGTTCAAAAATAGACAATTCCCCTCGATTATCCCCAAATGGAACAAAATTAGCATTCGTTTCTACAAGAAATGAAAAACCGCAATTATATTTAATGGGATTAAACGGTGGAGAAGCTTTACAGGTTACTAAATTTAAAGATGGAATTAATGGTCCAAGATGGTCTCCAGATTCAAGCAAAATTTCTTTTATTGCGTTGATTGATCCAAGTTTGGACGAATTTGAAAAACAGGATAAATTTATAACAAAATATGCGAAAGAAATGAAAAAAGCAGAAGAAGAGGAAGAGAAGAGAAAGAAATCAGACCCTAAAGTAATAACCAATATCAAATACAGAGAGGGAACATCCTATCTGGATGAACAAAAATATATTCATGTGTTTATCTATGATCTTAACTCTGAAAAAATAACACAAGTATCAGATGGGGAATTTAATTATACAGAAGCATCGTGGAATTCTAATACTCACGTTTACAGTCTTTCGAGAAGGGAAAAACCAATTGATATTACTACAAAAATATCACTAATAAAGTTAGATGTTGCTGTAAAAGGCATAGGTGAAATTATTACAACAACAGAAAAACCATACTTAGTTGTACCACCAGAAACTTATCCTGATGGAAATGTACTTTTTCAAAAGATGGCAGAGGGTAATTTTGCAGGACAGAATAATAAATATGCAATATTGAAGGAAGATGGTAGTACACCAATAATAAATGAAAAATTAGATAGGGGAATTAATCAAGTAAAATGGATCTCTAAGGAAGAAGCAATAGTTTCAGTTGATAATGAAGGTGCTGCAGATTTAAGGTTGTATCACGTCAATACTGGTGAATTCAATTTACTAGTACGAAGCCCGGCTTCGATTGAATCTTTTGATTGTGTTGATGACCATGAAATATTTTTTACTGCTACAGACCCATTATATCCATCTGCAGTTTGGAAATGGAGGTCAGATAAGGGTTTTGATTTGATATCAGATCCCAATGGTGAATTCTTAAGTGAGAAGAATATTATTGATCCCGAAGAATTTTGGTTAGAAAATCCTGAAGGAATAAAATATCAGGGTTGGTTTTTTAATGCAGGTAAAGAAGATGGGAATAAAAAACCATTAATCCTATCGATACATGGAGGTCCACATGTGATGTGGAATCCAGCTGGTTCTATGTGGCATGAGTGGCAATGCTGTGTAAATGCTGGATACTCGGTATTAGCAATGAATCCCATAGGTTCGGGTGGATATGGCGAGAAATTTTCTCAAATAATTACTTCCAAGTGGGGAAAAAATGATGCCCGGGATCTATTAGCTGCAGTTGATCATTTTGTCAAGAATGGATATTTGGATAGTTCAAGGTTATATATTACAGGGGGTTCATACGCAGGATTTCAAACTGCAAATATTATCTCTCGGGATCATAGATTTAAGGCTGCTTGTGCTCAGAGAGGTGTCTATGATCTTCTAACCTTTTGGGCTGGCACTGATATCGCTCAAATGGCGTTTTGGGAGTGGGAACGACATTTTAAGGATTGGGATAAAGACGATTTATGGTACTTATGGCAACACTCTCCTTTTGGAAGGGCAAATCATATCCAAACCCCACTCATGATTATTCATTCTGAAAACGACTATAGAGTCGCAATTTCCCAAGCAGAGGAGTTGTTTGCAGCTCTTAAAATCCAAGATAAAGAAGCAATACTAATTAGATATCCTAATGATGGGCATGAATTGAGTAGATCTGGCGAACCTCTTCACGTTGTCGATAGGCTTGAACGTATGCTGAAATGGTTTGATGACCATAAATAATTCTTTTTTTGAATAATTACTTTCTCATTTTGTAATATCGTACTGCTGCACTACTAATGTTTACCGAGGTAAGTATCGCAATAAATAATAGTCCAAGTATATATTTTGAATTGAGCATAAAAATGATGTTTTATTGGTAGAAAAGGCTCTGTCAGAAATTGTGTAATCATTAAATGAGTTTATTGGAATATCTCATCT
>CAZRLL010000054.1:17935-19396 GCA_964600735.1 uncultured archaeon | reverse complement strand
GATACTCCCTAAGTTGGATTATGTTATTTTTAATGCTGGGTGTATCTAACATAACAATTCATATATACTTCATAAGTAATTCTTAATATTTTATATTAAGCCTAATCCATTTGTGAAAAATGATATATGAATTAAACCAAAAATGGTCTATCCCTAATATCAGGATGCATCTAATTTTGATATAATTTTTTGAATAACCTCTGATATCCTTTCAAAAGGGTGTTTTCTACGAATTTTCCTCTTTTTTGGCTTCATTGTGTCTGATTTTTCAACATCTGGATCTACTTCCTTTTCTTTCAATGTTGCTTCTTTTACATTGCTTTTTGGTTTCATGGAACGATCTTGTTGGATTTTAACAGCGGAAACCATGACTGATTTCTTTTTTTTCACTTTTTTCTTGGGTTTTTTGATTATCCGAGTGACCTCTTTAATGGATTGATCCTCAGAAACAGCCCGTTCTCTTATATTTAGTTTCACTTTATCTTTCTTCATCCCCTCAAGATGTACTTTAGACTTGGCTGACGAAGATACTCCAGAATTAATTTTTCTTTTAGTGCGCTTTTTAGGTAAAACTTGCTTTTTATGCTTTCTCTTTGTTTTAACTCTTGATTCAGCATCCACTACATGATCTACAGGGCTACTAGAATCTGGTTTTTTATACGATTTGAGTCTTTTTTTTACCTTCTTTTTACTTGGTTTTGGTTTGGTCTCATTTATTCTAATAGTACCTGCATCAATAGCCAACTGTTTTTGCCTTCTTTTCTTTAGCCGTTTACTTACTTTCGCAACATCAGGACTCGTTTTTATTCTTTTTACATTGGTTTCTTTATCATATTCGTATTCAATTTTTGTTTTAGATACTGGTAATACACTTTTCTTGGATTCTTTTTCCATTTTTTTAATAAATTTTGGATCTTTCCATTTGGCTTTTCCTTCATCTATGGGATCATATCGCGATTTTAATTTCGGTGATAATGGATTGTAATATTCACAGGTTTTTGCCTTTTGCCAAGAATGATCTGCATCGGGTGATTGGGATCTCAACATATCTATTTTGAAAAGATAGCATGTCCCCCATCCAAATGATTTATCTAAGAAAAATTTGCAATCTTGGCAGATTTCTTTTCTTTTAATTGTACCTGTAGTCATTAATTGTTGTTTATACTCATTGAAGTCTTAAATAAAATCTTTTTCCTATTAAAAATGCATTTAGATAAATTTACAACAACAATCTGTGAACAACAGCACATGGATGCTGGGTAAAAAGCTGAAAAATAATATAATAAAAGGACATTTAGTTATGAGAACTCCATTATAAGTTTTGAATGGCAAAAAAATCCGCAATTACGTATATCGCTGATTAAACGCAAAAATTATTTTTTTATGAAATACATTAACCCTGAATTATTTTTTAAGAATTTTTCCAAAATGCCCAGGATGTTATTGTTGGACCATCAATAA
>CAZRLL010000054.1:0-17925 GCA_964600735.1 uncultured archaeon | reverse complement strand
AATTGCCAAAAATTTCTTGGATTTATGGATACTACCTCAATATCTTCCTCTGGATCAGGATCTGGAATATCATATTTCAGATCAGTTGCCACAAAAATTCCTACTTCTTGGGTTGTCCAAGTGACTGGTCTTGTCGTTCCAAGTAATTCCCAGTTACTGGCCAAATATCCAGTTTCTTCAATTAATTCTCTTTGAGCAGCTTTTAAAAAATCTTCTTCCTTAAAATTTAACTTACCCGCTGGAAATTCCAACGATGCTCTTCTCCAAGCAGCTCGATATTGCCATACCATTAAAAAATTACCCTCTTCATCAACAGGAATAACAGATACCCAATTTGGAGCATCAACTATTACAAAATCATGAACTGATTCATTTGATAGTCTATGTTTTTCATTGAAAATGTCAAATCTTGGATTTTTATAGATTGCTGAAGATTCAATTAATGATCCTTGTGTTGAGACAGATTGAAATCTCATAAATTCATTAGTTGAATTACCTACTTCAAGTATTACATAAAGTCAGGGATTAATTTGAGTTATAGAAAAATTTAATTATTTCCAAATATTAAAACATTAATTGAATAATTAGTAACTCCAAAGGTAGGATTAAAAGTGCAATAAAAGTTAATCCTACAATTACTTGGCTCGTTAATTCCGTATTTAATCCAAACTTCTCTGCATAAAGTCCATTATAAACTGCTGGTGGAGCCATCATTTGAACTATTATGGGAATGGCGATCAATTTGGGTAAGGAAAACAAAATTACTAGTAAAAAAGCTACAATTGCTGATACAATAAATCTAGATACGCCAACCCGGTATAAAGAATGCTTATAATCCCAATTGGGTTTCTTTAAAGCAAAACCGATTGTCATTAAAGTAGCAAAGATTCCAATTTGAAAAATTAAATCAATTGAATTTGAATTTACAGCCCTACTATTACCTATATCGGTTGAAAATCTTAAAAGAATACCCACAATTATGCCCCATATGGGAGGAAATGAGAAAATTTCTTTTATTGTCCTTTTATTCAATTCTATCCCTGAAACCCATAAACCAACCGTATTTCTCAACACGATAGCAATCGCAAGAAAGATCCCAGCAATTCCAATACTATCAGGAGAGAATGCAAAAATAACAGGATATGGAAAATTTAACGCATTAGAAAATGATGCAGTACAGATCTCTGCAGGTTCAGGTTTTTCTTGTTTGTGAATTCTTGCAAGATATATAGGAACTATCAGACCGATGATAGTAACTAGCAAAGCTGCTACTACTGGAAATATCCAATTAGAATCTAAATCGATTCTTATCAGCGATATAAATATTAAAAATGGCGTAAAAACATTAATCGTGAAATAAACAAATTGTTTACGATATTTTTTTAATGGGGAATGGATCCACAGAGCACCTAGTAAAACCCCCAGGTATATAGTACCAGTGCGTTTGAGCAATTCAATAAGAATTAGGACTCCATCAGCCATAAATAACAGATTTAATCTTCTCCTTTTAGCATGTTGATATGAAATGAGAATTTTATTTGTTCTTAGCAAATATCAATTTAAACATAATAATTGTATGGGAAAATATTATTATTAAAAAGTAGGCAAAATTTATTCGGATTAGATAGATCAGTCGATATAAACATCAATGAAACAAATCATTTACTCCATACAATATATATCACTTGGTAAAACAAAAATTAAAGTAATGAAATGGCAGTCTGATTGCATTTTATGAAATCCCAAAATTTTAAATAATTGGACATTACAGCTCTATAGGACAATTCAATTAAGGCTGAAATTTTGATATTTGTTGGTACCGGCTGGAATCGACCTTAAATTAATAACTATTTTTCTTCATTGTCCAAAATTTTAAAATTTCAGCTTCAATTGATAAAATACAGAAAAGTTTATTAATACATCAGAAAATCTATGCCTTGAGAAACGTTCCTCAGCGATTGTAGGACTAATACTAGAATTTATCTGGTTTTAATACCTGCAAAAACACACCACATGTGGTTTTACTAGATCGATAATTCATATTAAAAAAAACAAAATTGGAGACACAAAATAATGGACAACCCAACTATAAACTATGTAATATGTAGCCTTGGAATGACTAATCTATAATTCAAATTTCGATAAATGAGATTTCTAGTATTTATATGCCAGGAGTAATTAAATGAGACAATCAATATCTGTTTCAGGAGCTCGTGCTAATAATCTACGTAATATTAAAGTAGAAATCCCGAGAGATAAACATATAAAAATGCCCCAAATTACATCATGAAACGTTTTAGTGAAAGCTCAAAGTACGTTGAGTTTGATGGATTAATCAAAGTTACAGACAGGTGGTTTAGACAGGCAATGAAAGAGGGTAGAAAAATAAGTGAGGGATATCAGTACTTAAAACGTTTCATGAGCCTGAATACTTTCTATGAAAATGTTTGATAAACTTAATATTGGTACAGAGAGTTTCTAATCTTCATTTTGTTGTGAATGGAAAATTCCTTTAAACTTAATTCTGGTTCTTCTTTGATGACCTAGTTATTGTTGGGTAACAAATATATGTTGGTCAGTTCTAATTGATATTTTATCCATTTAAACTTAAATCATTTCCAAAATATTATTTGTCAGCTTTATATTTGAAAATTGTATGAGGCATGTAATTATTGGGACAAATACATTAATCGGTGCCTCGATTGTCCGCGTTTTAGAATCAATTGGTGGTCAGGAAATTGTATCCTGTAATCCGAATGGAGATGAGCCTGAAGGCGTCACGGGAAAGAATATTCAAATTGAAAAGGCAGATAATCTCGATCCCTATTCATTAATGGAAATTCTACAAAAAGATGATATTGTATATAATGCACAAATACTTGAAAATGAAGACTCTGATTTTGACACATCAGAATTGCATCACAACGTGGGATGGATTAATTTATTAGGAATAGCTACACACAAAAAAGTCAGAAAAATAATTACTTATATACCTCAATTGTTGGGTTGGAAGGTATCACTAAATGCAGTTGAAGATACTATTCAAGAAAATTCGAGTCCATACCAATTATCACTAATTGAAATGATTAATATTGCCAAAAAATATTGGTCTGGTGAAGATTATGGCTGGTCTATCGATTATAGTAGGGATTTAGCAGAGGCGATGGTGAAAAATGAAAGTCTGCCGAATGATGAATTATCAGACTCAAAAGAAAATAATATATCTGCTCCAAGCGTAAGCTCTGGACCTGTTCCACCAAATATAGGAGGACCTATATCACCAGCTGGAAGTCCAATTTCTTCATCTTCTGGACCTCAACCTCCATCAATTAATGGACCACAACCCCCTAGTTTTGGATCTCCCGGTTCTCCTCAAGAAATTGATGATGAAAAAAAACAGGTTAAAAAAGATGAAATTAATGAGAAAGAAAAAGAGGAGGAAGAAGAAAGAATTCCACTTGTAATTGCCCGAATCGCACGATTTTTTGGTTCTTTTGATCATTATATTTCTCAATCTTTTTGTCAAGCAGTTCGTTTGCAGAGAATATCAATTGTTGGTAAAGTAAAAAATCCTATTTCTTGGTGCAATCCAGTTGATGGAGGAAGATCGATGATAATAATGGGAGATAAAAAAATTCAAGATGGGCAATATTTTATAAATGGATTTAACGCTACTCCAATTGATATTTTGCGTGCTCTTGACAATGTAAACCATTCAACAATTAAAATTACCCATAAACCACTAATCTTTGCAAAAATGAAGTATAATTTCAAGAAACTAATCAACAAAATTGGGTTAAAACAGACTCTTGAATATTCAAAATTGGTTAAATTAAATAATTTGCAGCAATTTAATGATCAAAATGCAAGAGAATCCTGGGGATGGAAAGAACGATGGGATCTCGAATCTACTACAAAAGAGACCTTAAACTGGTATGTAAATCACGTTTTATAAAATACTTACACAAAATTACGAATATATCTGGTCAAGTTAATCATAACGTTCTATACTAATAAAAAATATTTTTTAAGAAAATAACTTCATATTTGTCCTTTGCAATTACATTTTATGATTAAAACTTTTCAACTAGGAAAAGTTTTCTCCACTAATGATAGTATTGTAGAAGCTGTTGATGATCTCACCATCGATATTGCTTCAGGATCAATTGTGGGTCTATTGGGTCCTAATGGTGCTGGGAAAACTACTACAGTTCGTATGTTATCCACGATCCTCCGACCGTCAAAGGGAGGAGCGTTTGTCGGAAATTTTGATATTTTACAGGAACCATTAAAAGTTAGAGAATGTATCGGTTTACTCACAGAATCACCCAGTTTGTACGGCAGATTGACTGCAAAAAGGAATTTAAGATTTTATGCCGATCTGTACGGAATACAAAAGCAAGAAAGAGATGATCGAATCAAAGAATTACTAAGGAACTTTGATCTTATTGATGTAATAGATCATCGGGTTGAAACCTTTTCAAAAGGTATGATACAGAAATTATCCATCTGCAAAGCACTGATACATGATCCTGAAATACTTATGATGGATGAACCTTGGTCTGGTCTTTCACCAATTGCAACGAAAGAATTACGGGAAATGATTGAGGGTCTATCAAAAGACCATAAACGAACAATATTGATCTCAACACATAATCTAGCACAAGCAGAGAGATTGGTAGATGAAATATTAATTATTTCCAAAGGAAAACTAATCGCAAGTGGTACACCAGCTGATTTGAGAAAAAAATTTATGGTAAAACCTATGATTAGTATTACTACGGAGAATAAGGAAAATTTTAACGATTTATTATCATCGGTTGAATTTGTATCGAATATTGACATAAAACCATCTGGAAATGTTGCTGATATCACGATTAATTCATTTCAAAAAACACCTGATTTAATTAATCATCTGGTCAACCAAGGTGTACGGATACATGGCGTCCAAGAAAAAATTCCCTCTCTTGAAGAAATTTACATAAAATTAGTTAAGGAGGATAAAAATGAGAATTGAAAAGATAATAATAATATTCAGGAAAGAATTAGATGAAGTGGTAAGATCAAAATATGTACTTTTTAGCATAATTGGTTTACCCTTATTATTTTCAATTTTCATACCTGCTATGTCCATTCTACCATTAATGGCTACTGATTCTGAAGAATTCGAATCAGAAGGTGATGATATGGGTTTTCTGGTGAATTACTCCTTCACTAGTGACTGGGATGAGTTAACTGAGTTACAACAATTTTTCATAGTGATGGTAGAGTTTTCGATTTTTATATTTTTAATGCTTCCAATGATTCTTCCCACTGTAATTGCAGCGGATTCGTTTTCTGGTGAGAAGGATAGGGGTACAGTGGAGGGTATGGTAGCTGCTCCAGTTTCTGATTCAGAAATATATTTAGGAAAGATATCTGGGGCATTAATACCCACGACATTTTCCACGTGGTTTGCAGCGATTCCATTTGTAATAATGGTCAATATTGCTTCAAACGATATTTTATGACGATTTTATCTCCCTCATCTGAAATTTCTCATTTCATTATTACTTATGGGTCCTTTATTAGGTCTTGCGTCAACAAATGGAATGGTATGGGTTAGTACAAAGACATCATCTTCCCGTGATGCTCAACAATTGGGTTCTCTTATTATTCTCCCTCTTATGCTTATCATGATTGGCATGTTTGCAGGAGTACTTATGATTTCATCAATTTTCCTCTGGGTAGGAGTTGTTGTTCTTATTGGTATTGATATTTTTTTGATAAAAATAGGTATTAACCTTCTAGATAGGGAAAAGTGGGTTACTGGTGCATAACTTATAATATTCTAATTTATTGTCATGATAAATTTTACAATTAATGTTTACCATCATTTATTTGATGTAAAAATTTTGATGCAATGGATGCAGCTCCTAAGCCATTATCAATATTTACAACAGCAATCCCAGGTGCACATGCTTGTAATGCAGACATCAATGCAGCTTCTCCTTTCCCACCATATCCATAACCGATTGAAGAGGGCACGGCAATAATAGGTAAGTTGGTTTGACCTGCGATAACTGGAAAGAGAGCACCATCTTGACCAGCTACAACTAGTAAACAATGAACATTTTCATCATTGTGAGTTACCTCAAGAGGTTCCTTAAAACGATGTAATCCAGCAACCCCAATGTCAAGAAATACATTTGAACTCCATCCGAAAAATTGAAGACATAGCTTGATTTCTTCAACAATAAATCGATCTGAGGTTCCAGCTGCAAATATTGATACACCAAGGGCTCTTTGTTCTGGCAATTCTTCTTTGTATATTATTAATGTCCTGTGAAAATCATCAAATAATAATTTCCAATTATTATTTGCAATTAAATCTTGTATTGAAGTTCTTTGATTCTGTTTGATTCGAGTCACCAATAATTGATTATTTCGGTCCATTCCTTCTTTAATAGCAATTTCCAAATCATCAATTCTTTTAGGTTCTGCAAGTATAATTTCAGGTATTCCTGTTCTTTCGGTCCTACCTTGATCATGATTAACTATCATTTATTTATTCCTCTCTTTGATCACTGAAAATAATTTTGCTTGTAATTGGTTTGGTGAAATGTTCAGTTCTTTCGAAATTCTTACTATATCCTCAAACTCGACTTTTGAGGTATATTCCCCATACTTAATTGTAAATTCTACCTCTCTTTCATTTATCTTGACTTTTTGCTTTTCAAATTTTCTTTTTCCCACATGTCTTTGAACGTCTAAAATCCTTACACCGAGTGAACCAGTCATTTTAATTATTTCCTGTGACATATTATCAGTATATTGTTTTAAGCATATCACTCGAAGACAATATGCTGGTCGTCCTTTTTTCATAAATATTGGATAATACGAAACATCTAATGCCCCTTTTTCCATAAGGGATTCCATTGTGTGACCCAGAATTTCACCTGTTGCATCATCGATGTGGGTTTCTAATATTGATATTTTCGTATTTTCAGCTACTTTTTCTCCAATTCGAACTCTTAAGAAATTTCCACGATCAGTCCATTCTCGATGACCAAATCCAAAACTAGATCTAATCCAACTAACGGTGTCACAATGGCTTAAATGGGTTGAAATCGCAGCTAATAGCGCAATACCTGTAGGTGTGCATGCCTCCCCATTCGGGCCAATTATAGTAGGTAGTCCTGTTTTCTCAAGAATATAGTTGGTTGCGGGAGCAGGTACAGGTAAAATTCCATGTTTTGTTTCAATAACACCTTGCCCGATTGCAACTGGACTGATTTGAATACTTTCAATATTTAGCTTTTGAAGTAGATAACATACACCAATAATATCAATTATAGTATCCAAGGTTCCTAACTCGTGAAGATGAACTTTAGTTGTGGAATGAACATTTTCTTCTGCTTCTAGCAGCAAATTTAGGCTAGATATTGCTATCTTATTATATTTTTCATGCACATTTAATTTTACTAGAGCCTCCTCCAAAATCTTTTTTAATTGATCTGCAGTTAGTTTCTGTTTATTTCCGGATAACACTAATTTACGACCTTTAAATCCTTGATATGAAATGTCTTCGAATTTAATCTGAAATTGAAAATTACTTGTTTTTTCAATGGATTCGGTGATATTTATTAAGACTTCAGATTTATTCTTGATTAATCCAAATAGGGCGGAGATGAACATATCGCCAGCAATCCCTGCCACACTGGTATCAATTGCAAGGATGTTTGATTTCCTGTTATCCATCTTGTTAAATCGTTATCATATGTCTATTAATACCACGATATCAACAATTATATTTTGTAATTCTCGAAAGCGAGAATAATATGTTACAATCTTACTTTTTTAATTTCGATTCCCTTGCCTTAGGTTAAAATTAAATTTATTATTACTACAAATTATTTTTTACCTATATCTATGCAAAAAAATAAAATAATAGTAATATTTTGATAAATCATGGCACTTCCGGTCGTAGACATTGTCAGTATTATTGCTTCGATATTAGGTTTCATTGCCTTTATTGTCGCCCTACTTTATCAAACAGCAATTATTAATATCCATAAAAAATCAAAATATTTATCGTACTGGAAAATTGCTCGAACACTTACCTTGGTTTTAAGTTTTGGATATGTTGTCCAGATCGTATCGCTATTATTTCAATTTGATGATTTGACTAAATGGATTATACCATTTGCCTATCTATTTGGAGGTCTTTTTGTTTTACTGATCTCTAGTTTAATTGCCATGACTTCTCAGGAAAGATCTGTTTATGTAAAATCGATAGAAAAGTTGGAACGCGATCGATTAAATCTAATTAATCAAATGAATGAAAGTGTAAATTTAATTTCTAAAACTTCTGAAGACTTAATTGCAAGTTCAGATGTTTTGAATCAATTTGCAAGTGTTGTTGTCAATTCTACTAGGGGGATTTCTTCAGGAGCTGTACAACAATCTGAAATGATTGGTAATATCACAAAAAAATTGAATTCATCCAGAAGAGAAATTGAAGATATTATTTTTGAAATTCATAATAGTACTGAAACTATTCTAGATATTTCTGATAATAGTAATATTCTATCTTTAAATGCAGTAATCTCTTCAAATCGTGCAGGTGAATTTGGTAAGGAATTTAGAGTTGTGGCCGAAAATTTCAAATCATTTTCTGATGAGACCAATCAATCTGCAGAAAACGTTAGACAGGTTTCTAATGAAATTGAACGAATTTTACAGACAGAGATTGCAGTAATTTCTTCTGATATTGAAAACATGCTTGATGTATCGCAAGAGACTACTGCGTCTACACAAGAACTTGTTTCTTCTACTAATGAGATGGACTCAATTTTAAAGAATATATCTTCTATGATTGTTGAACTAAATAATCAAGCTGAAAAATCTGTAATGCTAATAAAACAAATCCATGAATAATGTATAAATAGGATATTATGTAATTCTTAATTTTGTTATATTACAATCTTATGCCCTTGAGAATACTTATAAGTATTCATAGTTTATCAATTACAGGATTACAGCTTTAATGATTGAAATAAAACCATATCAAAAGGAATATGTCGAGGATCAAGTTCAATGGGAAATTAATAATTATGGAGTTGCTGTAATGTACCACATTCTTTTCGGTGAAGGAGTAGACCATAAAATAAGAGATAAGTGATTATTTTATAATATTGGTATTTGTCAGGAAAAAAATATCCCTGAATTGTTATTATACATCCCCACAAGTATAGAAAATCCCGAAAAACTATATGAGAATTTTAATTTAAAATTTACAGCCTATTCAAACTATATCAAAGCATTATAAACTTGAAGTTCGACCACCATCAACTGGTAAATTTATTCCAGTGACATAAGCTCCTGCAGGCGATGCTAAAAAAGCAGCAGCGTATGCTGTTTCTCTGGGATCTGCAAATCGACGAAGCGGGATGGTCAACCTATTTTTCTCTGTTTCCTCTTCTGGTGTAGTATTGTTTTTTTCAGCTCTGACGGCAAATATTGACCTTAATCTTTGAGTATCTGTAGATCCTGGTAGAATATTATTAACTGTAATAGCATAGGGACCTAATTCTCCGGCTAATGTTTTAGCCCAACTTCCAACAGCTCCCCTTGTAGTGTTAGAAACACCCAAACCAGGAATCGGTTGTTTGACCGACGTGGAAATAATATTGATAATTCTTCCATAGTTTTCTGATTTCATGCCCTCCGTAAGTGACTGTACTAATATGTGATTGCAAATTAGATGCATATTATATGCTTGATAAAATTCTTCTATTTTTGCATCAATAAGCAACCCACCTGCAGGACCTCCCGAGTTATTGACAAGTATATGAACAGGGGGATTACTACTAACATAACTTTCAATCTTTTCTTTTAATGTATCAGGATCTGAAAAATCAGCTACGATGTAATCGTGTTGTTGATTATCGGATTGTTTTAATCCTTTTTTAACCAACTGTAATTTTTCTTCGTTCCTTGCTACCAATGTAACCGAGGCTTCCAATTCAGCAAATACCTCAGCAATTGCTCGTCCTATTCCCTGTGTACTTCCACAAACTATTGCATTTTTATCCTTTAGATTGAACATAATTTCCAATTAACAAAATTGTAACTTCAACTAATCGGTAATAATCCATATAAATGAATGTAATTTGAATTTAGATATACTTCCCCACAAATCGTGAAATAAATCGGCATAATATCCATCTACAGCTTAAAAAAAAAATAAAAAAATAATATAACACAAAGGCTTATCAGTTGAAAATGTGTACTTTTCTTGTAACTATCATTGTCAATCTTAGGATGTTACATTAGGACTACTGACTTGAGCCCCATCATCACGGGATATACCCATAAAGACTTGTTTCAGGATCCATCAACACTCATTTTGCTTTCCTAAACCGTCTCTCTTCAGATCATTATTACCTAATCTGAAGTGCCTTTCCTCTCATAAGGTCTTACAACAGACTTTCAAAGATGACGTAATACCCGTAACCCTAATGAGAATTGAAATACATACAAGTGTATGTCCTTACTCCAATAATATCCATAGATGTTTGAGTATTTAAACTACTGAATATTAAAAATGTACACATTTTTCACTCATGAAACGTTATCACACTGGATAAGTGAGACTCTATATTTATCAACATTTTATTCATCGAATTCATATTTATTTTTACTCTTTTTCCACAAATATCAAAAATTAATCAAAAAATAATCGATTATCGGGTATTAAATGCGGGTAAAACTAGGCATCTTTGGTCCGTTATTTTTAGAAGTGGGAATACTCTTTCTATATTCCACAATAAGGTATCAGGTACTCGATAGATCACTTGTTGTTATTGTAGTATTACTCTTATTTCCCAGCTTATTTTTAACCGTGCTTGCACCTTTCATTATTTCTAAAGTTGCTAAATTGCAATCTAAATTAGAACTTCGATTGGACAAAGAATTAGATAATTTGGCGTCACCAGAGAGGGATTATTCAGCAAAGGATAAATCTAGGACAATAATGACTGAAAGATTATTTCTAAAGGAACAACACCATTCATCATTTGGGACATCAATAAAGGTAAAATTAATACCTCAGTTATCCAAAAGAGCATTACAACATTATAAAGATACTTTTTATTCAAGATCTACAAAAACCAGACCAGTAAATTCTCTGGAATATTTTGAAGCATTAACACTATTTTCATCGATAATTACATTCTTATTTGCCCTGGATATGGTCATGATCTGGCTAATGAGTTTTAATGAAATGGATTTATATTTCATTAAGTTGGATGAAATTACAGAAGTCAAAAATTCAATATCTTTAACAATTATTTTTTCACTCGGAATAATACTATCTTATTCGTTGTTCTTATACGCACGAGAGCGATTACTAATTTACTTGCCATACGTGGTACCTATCCTATTCAATGAACCAGTGGATGAGCAGTATTTAAGGAGGGAGACAATTAGATCTATTATATCCTACAATATGGATAATTTGGTCGATCGTCGAGATCAGAAAAAATATCGTGGAATATTTTCCTCATCGATTGATGAACTATTGAAACCTCTATTGCGTGATGAGTTTATGATTACTGCTCGTACTGAATTTGCACATAAAATTGCGTGGAGGGAATATTCCACCCTAATGAACGTTGAAAGTATAAGAAAGACGTCTCAAACACCATTAGAAACAATATTGATGGGAGAAAGAAGCGGTAAATTACAATTAAATGAAAAGGATTTACTAGGTCTAAACAGCGATTTGGAATATATTATGGCGAATTTAGCTAAATGGGATACGCTAAGCCATGAAGAAAGGACCATAGTGTATTTCCAAGTTTACCGATTGGTCGAATTTATATTTCGAGAAATAATTATTTGCCTTGATATAAATGACGAGGAATTCAATCTTTACAATTCAATAACAACACTGTTTGAAATTGGATACTTAACAAAAGAAGATAAAAAGAATCTCCATAACTTGAGATATAGACGGAATAAGTTGATGCATGAACCCGGAATTCGATTAGAAGTATCTAATTTATCTGTTTTAGAGGTACTAGATACCTTAAATTCGACTTTAGAGTTAATGGATGTTGAATCTGACGAAAACCGTGGTAATGGAAAATAATTAATAAATAAAAAATTTATTAACTAGCTTGATAACATCTTCATTATCGGTTAATACTCGTCCAGTTTTGATTGATTCCATGATAATGTCCCCCATAGAATAGTAAAATTCGTTACAGAAATTCTCGAGATTTTGTGATAATTCGTCACTATCCTCATCTGCAAATAACACATAGTAAATATCCTCAAGTGCCCTAATAAATAAAATACCATCCTCGAAGGTAATGGTTTGAATTGGTCTTTCTAAAACTTCGTACAATAATTGGTTGATTGCAGTGATTGCGCCTGAAAATAGGATTTCGTTCAATTTTAATGTAGTATTGGGTGATACATCATCAAAGTTATAACTCATTAATGGCAATCCACCTTCTTTGATTGCGATTAACTGACGTATTTTAGCTGTAGTTTCCCTCTTATCAAAAGCTAGTGGTTCAACCTCCGGAGAATCAGATGATTTAACAAATATTAATCCTTCATTAGGATCAAATGGTTTTTTTTCTCTCTTCATTTTAGCCTTTGATGGTGCTCTGGTGGGTGGAGCCGGTAGAGGGACATCTTTGTTCAGATTTATCTCTTCTTGAATATCTTTTGCATATTGAATTAAAACTCTTGTAACGTTCTCATACGATACTTTTTCCACGTAAGAGGATGATTTTGCCATCTTAAGAGAGAGGGTTGCTGCATCAAGATAGGCATCTTTACATTCCATTAATCTCCCCTCTTTCTCCATATTTTTGGCATCTCGGACAATCTTCTGGATCTCTTTCGTATGATCCGTAGTATTGTCTGAATCATTCATTAAAAAAACATTAAAAATTATATTATATCAATTTCTCCTATTAGAGATGATTGATAAGAATTAATTAAACAGAAAAAAAGCATTTTCACTAATAGAATTTCAAATTTGTATCAAAGTGTATTGTCCCAGTGGGATGTATGGTAAAGGATATTCTGAACCTGCTGATCCACTTCTTAAATTCAGGATTCAGTTCTATCCATTTTTCATACCTATCATTAGATAGTATAAATCCACTCGATTCGTGCGCATGTTTAATGGCAAAATAATCGTCGTCCCGACCAGCCGGGGTCACCATCAGCATTCCCTGTTCTTCCAAATTAATCAAGTATTCGGGAAAATTGATGTAATGTCTGGTGGCTGCACTAACAACAACTGTGATATTATCAATTTTCAAATCATTTTTCAATTTGTCAACTACTTTGATAAGTATCTCTGCCTTGCCCATTGCGATCAATTTTCCATATTTTCCCTTGATCTTTTCCGTTACCTTATATCTTAGCACATTGGGTCCATCAATAATTATGGGAATGCTACCACTTGATTTTAAAATGCGATCGGTCTCCTGTTTGACCACTTGGTCCCATTTTTCCCTAAGTTGCAATAATGTAATATTATCAGTAAAATCATTTTTTTGCAGAATCATATCCAATTTGATTAATGGTCCATCAGTTATAATAGATAGATTCAAATCTGGAAATAATTTTTTGAGCAATTCAGGTACCATTGGAGGATAATCCACCATGTTGTTTAATGCCTGCTTGTATGCAGTCTGGTAATCCATAGTAAATTTAAAAATAAATTATTTATAAATAGAATAAGCTAACGATGAAAATTCATCCTATTCTGTGTTCATTTAATCAAAATCAGCTTATATATATTTCAGTAGTTTTTATTTCACATGGGTAACTACAATATGCATGAAAACAGAAAACGGAGGCGAAAGGGGGATTAGTCTAACAATGACAGATACCTTCATTGATATTGTCAGGTTGATTGAAAAGCTAGATTCGATGCAACCTGAACCGGGGATGCTAAATGATGAGACTCAGAAAGTTAACGATTATTACTGGATGATGAACTTAGCGATATAGAAAAATTGAGCTATGCAATGTCAATCCTAGATGAACTGAAGGATAATATGAACCGGATATTTGAATGTAAAGTGCTATTTATGCAGATAATGAGTATGCTTGAGATGAATTTGAAAAATACAAATACATACTAACAAAAAAAATTATTTTTATTCACCTACCCCCTAAAGATCAATAAAAAAGACTTTGAATAGATTTCGATATATCTTTCAAATAATCCCCCGTATATGTACGGAAGTATTCGATTTATTCACAGGGGTATTATAACAAATGCTTACATATAATAATTTATGATCTCAATAATATCCAATGCTTTCTCACTTGGTTCAGGTAAAGGAATTCTAGTAAAAGCAGTCTCAAAATCCCTCGTCAAATTAGTACCAGTAATGGTCAAACTCAAAGCAACTTTAATATCCATTATTTCTTCTGGATGGATTGTTCTTCTCAGTTAATTAGGAGAAGTTGCTGGTAAATCCTTTATAGAAATTAATCCAAACCGACTAATCAAAACTTTTTTCTCATTTTATTGTTTTTCATCACATTGAAAGCTTTTGAATAAACATTTTAAGACGGTTTATTCCATCCACCAAATTAGAACAGTATTTAGGAATCGAATCTGTATCCAATAACCCTTCGTTATATTTTTCCATAACCTTTTTGCCATCGTAATCAACCAAGGACAATCGGAAACCCATATTATCCATGCCAAAAGAGGTCGCTGAAAGTACAGCTACATTGAAATTATTCATCAGATGCCATTCCAGATCCTTAGGTGTCTTCATACCAATTTTTGCCAGATCTTCCTTCCTATGATCTAGATTTGGGTAGATATAAAATGTCCCCTCTGGTCTTTCTATTGTGTAACCCGAGTTTATCATTTCATTATATACAAAATCACTTATCAAGTGATGTATCTCACGGGAATTCTTTATAAAACTATCAATTTCCTCATTTACCTGGTATCCAGCAATTGCAGCATGTTGAATAGGATCAGGACACACGAATAGGTCTCCGATGCATATGCACCAAAGGTACTAATCAGTTCATCGTTATCAGGTAGAATTGCAACTCCCAATCTCCAACCTCCAGCCGATCTATCCTTGGACATTCCTCCTCAATGTATTCTTCCTGAATACACAGATCTGATATATGGTCAAAACTGAGTGATGCATTTTCAAACCTAGAATTGATGTAATTATCATTAGCATCTGTTATTAATTGCATTAGAGAAGGTGAATCTACTGCCATGGATCATATTAGATCTGAATTTTATTTAAGTAATAAATTTGAATAATTGTTGACTTGTTGACTGACAATAAATCACGTTCTGTTGGCAATAAATTACGTTCGAATGACAATAAATCACGTTTTATTTTCATTTGCGTTATCAGTTGATTAGATTATCAGACTCAAATATATAATTGTGCCAAATATATAATTTCCATAAATCCATCTCAAATATAATTTTATCTAGCTTTTCTGGTTATGTATTCTATGGATCACTTAACCTAAGAATCTAATGCTCTTATTGAGTAGAAGAATATGTTAAATATAGGTTTTGGATCTTCTTTTTTATTAAAATTGATAAATAATTTACCATATAAGATATCATTAATTTTAATGGATATATAAATTAATGTAATTATTATTTTAGAATCAAATATTGATCCAGCTATACAAATAATTGATACTTCAAAGCATAAATAATGATGAGACAACATTCAAATTTATAAGATTGAAATTATTATTAAAAAAATAGGGATGGTATAAAACGGGCTTTAAATTGTTTAAGTTACCCGATAATCTGAAAAAACTGGATTTTCTTAAAGAGTCAGATAAAAAAAAGCTACAACTACTATTCCTATCAACTTTAGTTGGAATAATTGGTGGATTAGGGGCAGTAATGTTTAGATTATTAATAAAATTAGTTAATCTTACACTGGTTAAATTTCCTAACACCATTTCTTCAGATTTTAATCCATTAATAATAGTTTTAGCTCCTACAGTGGGTGGATTAATAGTAGGAGCAATAGTTTACTTTGGTGCTCGAGAAGCTAAAGGACATGGAGTACCTGAAATTATTCAATCTGTAAATATTGATGATGGAAAAATGAGATGGAGAGTTCCTTTTGTCAAAATACTTGCATCAGCTATTACAATAGGATCCGGTGGATCTGCTGGAAGAGAAGGGCCTATTGCTCAAATTGGTGGTGGATTTGCTAGTGTTTTAGCTCAGAAATTCCACTTATCTAAAGATGATAGCAAAACACTGGTCATCGCAGGCGTTTCAGCAGGTATATCTGCAACTTTTAATGCACCATTAGGTGGTGTATTGTTTGGTTATGAAGTAATCAGACGTGATCGAAAGACATTTTCTATATTGCCTTTAATTATCAGTTCAGTAGTTGGTACAACCATTGGTGAGATTTTTTTAGGTACAGATCCAGCCTTTAACTTTCCATTTTATACTGCAAATAATAGTTTTAGGAATATTTTCCTATTTACATTGTTGGGAATTTCAATGGGTTTTTTTGCCGTATTATGGGTAAGAAGTTTTTACATTATTGAAGAATTATTAGAGAAAATTCCAATTTCACCCATATTATTAGCAGGATTTGGGGGAATGATGGTGGGATTGATTGAATTAAAAATACCAGAAGTCAATGGTATATCGTATGATCCAATAGATGATGCTTTTGCATTAAAATTTGCATTACAAACATTAATAATTTTAGCTCTAGCAAAGATTTTAGCAACATCGTTATCAATTGGTTCTGGGGGATCAGGAGGAGTATTTGCACCAACACTTTTCCAAGGTGTAATGTTAGGCAGCTTTTTCGGCTTAATACTTGTTGATCTGGGTTATAGTGATGTTCCCGTTAATGTTTTTGCTTTGCTAGGGATGGCAGCACTTTTTGCTGGATCAGCAAGAGCTCCTCTAACCGCGATTATCATGACCAGTGAAATGGTCAATGATTTTGAATTAATTATCCCTTTGATGTTTGCAGTCATATCTTCATGGTTAATAAGTGGAATATTCCTTTCTGAGGATATATACACCCTTAAAATCAAAAAACGTGGAATTGATTTTACTCCATCGATTGATATACTAGATGAGATCCCTGTTTCTGAAGTTATGGTTAAACAACCAATTTCTGTTTCACCAAAAGATCGAATTGAATACATAATAGAACTGATGGAAAAAACTGGACATACTGGTTATCCTGTGGTGTTTAATGGAGAACTAATTGGGGTAATTACAGAACATGATGTAGATAAAGCATTAAGTCATGTAGAAATGCAAAATTGGATCGTATCAGAAATTTGTACGAAAAATGTCTTTTACACCATTCAAGAACATCCACTTTCATTAGCTTTTGCAAAAATGGCCAAGAAGAATGTGAATCGATTACCTGTGGTTACTCATAATAACCCGAATCAACTAGTTGGCTGGATAACTCGCAGTGATATAATGAGAATTTATTTGCAAAAGAAATCTTTCAATAAAACTGAAGAATTCGAATACCAACTACTTGAAAAAACACAGAAAGATGAATTTACACCAATAAAAACCTCAAAACCTGTTGAGATACATCAGGAATCCGATACATTAGAACGTTTTCAAATATGCTCTGAATGCAATAGTTACCAATCAATTTTTAATAAATCCTGTTCAAATTGTGGTAATCAGCTTAAATCCTGCTTTATTTGTGATAAGGGATTTGTTCCTTCAGATAATACAATCAATTGTCAACAATGTAATACTTTTTTCCATGACAAACACTTTTTTGATGATACACAAATGAAAGTTTGTCCCAATTGTCGAGAAGTTTCCTTACAAAGTTGAGTTACAGTTTATTCATCATATTGAAGAAGGTGAAAATACATTAAACTTTCAAA
>CAZRLL010000053.1:15285-19397 GCA_964600735.1 uncultured archaeon | reverse complement strand
TGAAAATAAGAATTATAACATGAACGAACTTTTTGCAAAATCAGTTCCTTTATTACCTCCAAAACAGATAGAATATACTTTTATAACACCTCCGTTTATAATGGCAAAGAACCATATAAATTCTGTTAAAGAGATAATAGAAACAATTAACCGTATTATTGGAGAAAAAACATTGAAATTTATAATCCATCAAATTCAAAGGTTGGATGGAGTTTTTCGTATTAGCAGTGCCGAAGGAATTGTGATGTGTTGGAGTATTTTAGAAAAATTATTGAATTGTAATGGTATGCTTCTTTCATATGCTTTGCCTTGGTTTTATCAAGTTCCAGAAATTAAATTAAATAGAAGAGAAGAATTAAAATTTTGGAACAATGTTAGAAGTATTCGAAATGACTTCATTCATGGAACATTTTCTATTTCTAAATATAGAGGTACAAAAATAAAGAATTTTCTAAAACAGTATTCGATAGATCAAAAATCTTTAGCATTTATCGTCAGAGAACGTATGTTCCGGATATTCCTATTTTGTATCTTATCATATCATCAATCTAGCAGTAAAAAAAATCGGTTAGAATATAGAAAATTCATTTCTGATCTAAAAGACATGAAATTAATGGGAGATCAAAATCTAAAAATGCATAATATTATTGGATTTAAGGAGATTATACAATTTAAAACCGATAACGAATTAGGACTTTTGAAGAAGTATAAAGCAGAATCTAAGATGCGAATTGTTGATATATAGTTTCGATGATCGATTTCGTCAGATGTTAAAATTAATGTATTGAATTCCAATCCATTCTGTACACACCTCCTGTAATAGCAGAAAAATATATCTCAAGCCTGAATTGGTACAACTTTCAATTGGTTTTGCATCGTATTGGGATCTCGACGTTGAAGTCTGCTTGGATCAAACTCAACACCATCACGAAGAAGGTAAAAACAGCGTCGCAAAATTTTAGCTGCAACTGCTACCAGTGACGTGCTTTTTGACACCCCACGCTTAACCAACCCCTCATAAAAATCCTGTAACGGTCCTTTGGTCTTAACTGCATGTAAGGCACTCCAACCCATATGAAACCGAAGCAAGGATGAAAATGATGAAATAGCACTTCTAAATACGAAGGAATAGAGGGATTAAATATGGCTGTTAAGGAATTAAGAAAATTCTTTAGTAAGAACGGAAGAAAACCAACATCCAATGATAAAGGTATGAGTAAATATCATAAACCAGTTTTAGAGGGGAAATGGATTGAATTTGGAGTGAAAGGTTTGGAGTGAAAGGTTGGAAGGTAACCAAGGGTATTTTCTCCATGCACGATCTGTCTTCTGCTTTTTGTTTTTTAATTTGTGACCTATTTTTATCCAATATGGAAGAGAGATTTTGTAATATAATTTCCAATGCTTTTTAGTTTTAGGTAAAATAATATATTCAATTTCTTCAAGGATTTTCAGGAGAACTCTGACTCCATCGAATTGAAATTCTGATATAATTTCTGGTATTTCCTTTGAAATAACCTGCATTAATTCATCAAAATGAATTTTCCCGTATGTACTATTTTGGCTCTTGAGATTTCTTATGAAATTCTTAAACTGTTTACTAGTTAGAATACTCATTTTCACGTATTCTTTAATTTCATCCTGATTTTCAATCATTGTGGCTCATCCGAGTATCTTTAATTGGTGTATGGTATATTTCTGGACCACCTCAAATTTTCAACATTTCAATTGGATTATTTATTTCTTCACCGACAATGACCTTCTCTATTGATTTCCTCATTTTGAAAAACTAATCGAATTCTTGAATTATCCTCTCATCTGCAATTGGTGAAAAAAAGATCATTTGAATGTTCAACTTTCGCGCAATTTCAAGTTGCATTTGTACCATATCAAAGCGATTTACTTTCCCAGTTGGATTATCGTTGATGAATGGTAAATTAATATTAATATTACCAATTTGTGCATTTTCTGACCTTACAAAATATGCTTTGTAATATGCGATAAGACAGTAAAGTACGATAGCAAATGTGGCACCTTCACCACCAGATTCCTTGAGTGTAGTTTCTAAATCATAAATTGAAAAGTCATTAGCTTCTGGGCGAGCTACTTTGATCCTAGTTAGATGTTTCTTAAAGAATTTAGAAAGAATATCCTTGAAAAGTGAATAGAACTCAACTAAAATAGGTGGATATTCTTGCCATTGTTCTAATAATCTGAAATATTCACCTATAAACGTTGAGAGAACACTATCTAAAATGCTCCATTTAAAGTTGAATTCCATCATAATTGGTTGAATCTCTTTAGAAACGCCTTCCTTTTCAAATGGAATTTTTGTATTTGGAAATTGCCTAATTTTAACTAAAATACTACGTGATTGTATTAGAAAGGTGTTTTGAGTATCTTCAAGTTTTTTTGATGACTCTTCCAAAATTAAAAGTTTTTTCATTTTTTCTTTGGTCGATCCCAAATAAATAATCCATCCCAACCAGAACTTTCTGCGACTTTAGCCATTTTTTTCAAAAAATTAAAATTTGAAAACTCACCATAATTAGGAAAATTAAGAACACATTTCATTAGAATAACTATTTCAAACATTTAATTAAAATTTTGGAAAACTTATTGAAATAATTAATTGATTATTAGATTTATGTCATTTATTTTTTAGATTGACAGAGAGAGAGAGAGAGAGAGAAAACCCCAATCCCATGCTTTTACTTTCTAGTATATTCTCCCTGTGAATGTGTGGGTCAGGAATGGAAATTAGTTTTTCAAATAGTTCCACAATGGATATGAACATTTCGTTCGCCAACCTATCAATCAAAATCAAGTGAAGATACAAAATCCATTACTACTTCTTTTGCAGTTTCAAAGGTCGGGTATTTTTTAATTAAACTCCCAATCTCACTAGCCCATATTCTCTTTCGATCATTTACTTCAGCTTCAAAACTTGCGGGTAAAAATTTGTATTTAGTAACTTCCATTTTTTTATTAATCAGCGAGAGAACAGTTGAGATGCCTTGAGTTCTCATATACCAGAGGTCATAGAGATCTCTTGCTTTGGGCTTTGTCCTATCATACATAGTTCTAAATTTTTCTGCCATGATCTCCTGTTCTTGAAGCACATAGCAATCAAAGTCCGAAATCTCCTCAATATGCTCACCAAGGCGATGTAACTGCGGTGTTTTTGATATTTTTTCTTTATCACTAATATCTAATCTAATAGTTCTAAGGGTGTTAGGGTTCCCGTCATAGGTTATTCCTTCGATTATAATTCTGCGTTCCCGTTTTTTCCAATTCTCTTCACTAGGGTACCCAACTTCATTAAGTCCTTCAAGTACAGCCTCAATATCTATGGTCACATTATTTTTAGGTCTATGAAGTACAAAGTCGAGATCAATTGAGAACCGAGGCATCTTATAGCATTTGGATAAAGCAGTCCCTCCCTTAAAGATAAAATCATCCCCATGTGTTGTCATGATCTGATAAAGGACTATCTCCTGAAGATAATCGATTTCTGCTTGGAATTGGTTTAATCCTTTCAATTTCATATGTTGTTCGAGACGTTCTTCACTGATCACTTTTGATTCTCCATTTCTTTGACAGATTATCACTGATGGGCAATCCTGTAATTCCTTTGATATAATTTCTATCGAAGGTAAATGCTTTTGATATATCTATCTTCTGAGTCGATTCTATTAAACTTCCCACTCTTTTAGTAACAGATATGACCGACTGGCGTTTTAAATATTTGATCAATTTCTTAGTGTTAGGACTCACCGATTCATAGACATTCAGAACCTCCTCCTCATTTCCCATCAGATCGGGTCTACTAACAGTATCGATCAACAATTTCTCAGGATCTGCAATATAAATCCGACCCTCCGCGATTCTGATAGTACGAAAGCCAAAAATATTCTTGGATTTGATAAAATCAAAACGAGTATTATCGAAATCAATAGATCCTCTGGCTTTATCTGTTACCACTTTTATTGCTATAGGTAATTGATCAGTATACCCATAGAATTGGGATGCAGACCAAAAAGAAATGTAAGAGGGATTGTACAGGTGAGATCCTATCACAAAAGGATTGCGTTTTCTGGTGTATTTATCCC
>CAZRLL010000053.1:0-15275 GCA_964600735.1 uncultured archaeon | reverse complement strand
CTTTTTTTATGCATACGTGACAATTTCAACTTGGCGTACTTTCGATCTTTGCCAGTGATGCGACAAACATCATCAACCCCAAAAACAGGTATCTTATCAAGTTTGTCAATCAACTTAATTGTCTGCATGACTATATTATCTTAATTGAATTATTTAAAGTTATCAATTTTGATGACTAACTTTGATCAAATTACGACTACAAATACTAGATTTGGTTATGCTAAATTCGACAAAGGATTATATGTGAAGAATTAAAACATAATAACGCATTAACACACATCCTGTCATTTATTTTTTAGGTTGACATCAGACTCAAATATTTTTAACTCATATCTGAATCAGTTGATAAACATCGTCTCGATTTGTGCTAGAATTTAAAGCTATATGATAGAATTACAGTAATTCATAAATTCAGTTCATGAATTTATACCATACACGATAAATTTACCTTTCCGAATTGCGTTATATAAACCAGACATTCCTCTACTTGAAGAATAAGGCATTTTACCATTTTCCTTCAAATATTTCATAACTTCATTTATAGCGTTTTTAAACCCTTTTTCACCTTTATAATACCCATGAGGTTTCCATTCTTTATGTTCACGTCTTTGTTTTATATTTTTTAAGAAAATTTCCTTTTTGTATACTTTCAAATTAATATTCAAAGATTTTTCAAGAAAATCAGACCAATTATCTATTCCTATTGATTTAAGCATTCCTCTCTTGATTAACAGCATGATATATCGAAAGTCGTCATCTTTATATTTTCGTGGAGGGTGTTTATTCTTCCTAAAATAGTCCAAAGCCAACATTTTTGCTTTATAAAACTCTTCACCCGGATCAAACTTTCCAAATATATGATCCATTAATTCCTGAAACCCAGTGATTCTATGTTTTTTCCATTCTCCTCTATAAACAGCACTCATTATTCCCCCTATGTCTTGTGTTGAAGGAATTGGCCTTCTTCCATGTTTTTCATAAAACTGTAAAATTTCTTTTTTCGCAATTTTTAACCCATTTTTACTAATAATTATCGTGAATTATCGTAAATATCGTGTCTTCATTTTCATTTATGGCTAAAAAGGCTGAACCTTTTAGCCTGTGACAAAATGGATGTGATCGCGTAACTTATCAGTATTAGGTAAACAAGTACCAATTTTTAAAACTTAATGATATATTAGAGAGCATTGATGTATGATATTCCGAGGATAATGTTCAAAGTAGGCCGTTTTTTGAATTATCAAGGCAAGTATTCTTTGAAAAAACAAGCTATGCTAACGAGTTTAATATTATTATTTTCAGAACATAAATCTTTAAGTGTGAGTGAGGTGTTTAATTTTAGCCATTCTAATTTCAAACAGAATATTAATCCTAATAATTTCATTGAACTAATAGAGATTATTAATTTGAAGATAGAGCCAAAAATTAATATTTATAGTAAAAATGATGACGTATATTTTGAAACTAGTGGAGATCTCATATCATCCATAAATCATTTTAATTTTGGTAATTTAGCGAATTATGAAAGGGATAAATATCCTCTTTTTGATTTCAGAGAAAATACTGAGCTATATTTACATTCAATTGAATCCCATTCTGAAAAAAGGGAAGCTATGTTAACAGCATTGATTACACTCGCAAAAGAGAACAAACTGGTTACATACAAAAATGTATTATTTTTTGCAGAAGAATATTTTGATCAAACACTAGGAAAAACACCCTTTAATTCATTAATATTAGATTTAAATAAGTACACAAAATCCAATATCAAAATCTTGAAACAAGGGAAAAAAACTGTTTATTCTGAACTTAAAGGAATTGAAGATAAAATTAATGAATACAAACTTCCTGATGTTGATAAGATGGTTATACGAGAAAAAGAACCACTTGATACATCATTATTTCGTACAAATGTAAAAGGAGAATTTGAAATAAGTGCTTTGCTTAAGCATTTTATGGGAGAATACCAATTGAAAGTAGAAGACGGTAGAGTAAAATCGCCAAGAGAAACAATTCATGAAATTGTATTTGATGATGTATATAATTTATTTGTGAATCATAATATTTACACAGATAAAAGAGCTTCAATGTTTACATCTTTGGTTGTTTTACTAAAATCACATCCTGTTGTAGATCTTGAAATGATCAGAGATCACGCATCTAGTAAATTATACGGAAGTCTTAAATCAGCCCAATTTATTAAGCTTTTGAATACCTTTAATCGTTTTTCTCCATCAGCAATTAAGGTAATAAATAAGACAAAATATTCATGTAACAATTTAGAAGGATTAAACAATTTTATAGAGAGCCACAGATCAAAAGCGATCAAGCTTACTGATATAATTAATCTGTTAGAAAATACTTTTATTGAAGATGATGAAAATGAAAAAATAAATGAATTAATTGCCAGGAAAGATTCTCTTCACGAAGTGGGAACTAAACTATTGGCAAACATTGTTAAAAATTACATTAAACAAAAAACCATACTTATTGCAGCTTCTAGGTTGAATCTACAAATTATTAATGATGGAATTGAAATAGAAACAGAAATGGAAAAATTATACCTGATAGACTTTGCATTGAATGACTTATATTTTAAAATAACTGCAAATGATCTTAAAAAATATAAGAATGTTGATAGAAAATATTTGAACACTTCAACTAATCTAATTGAAAGATTTAAAATACTTAAAGAAGTGAATAACCAAGAAAAAATACTAATAGATCAATGGTTATCGAGTAAATTAAGTTTATTCGAAATTGTTGAAATTAATCCCCCATTACTAAAGGTTAGGGATTTATTAAATTCTAAGACTAATGCTCTTGAACTAGTTATTGATAGAAATTTATCGCAATCAGTAGATCTTAACACAATTTGGGGTTTCCGCCTAACAAAATTTGAGAAACTTGGATCTACTTCTGGTATAAGTTTTCTTTTTCCTCCTGAACACAAAAATAAATTACTGAAGCAATGGAAAAAACTTAATAAGAAATTAAAAAGAAAAAGAAAAAGTCAATTATTATTTGTATATTTATTTGAAGCTCAAAGAAAATTTGGATTAAATATTGAATCCGAATTATTTTTAGAAAGATTGTCGAACGAATGAAATTCGTTTTATCCGAATTATTTTTAGAAAGATTGTCGAACGAATGAAATTCGTTTTATAATTGATCAGTAGGAGACAGGATAAATCAGTGTATTTCAGTAAATAGATTTATTTAATTTCTTATTTAATTCAGTTCTGAAAGATCTATGTCTGGAATATTTTTCATTGAAAATTGTGATTAATTCATCCCCTACTTTAACTAAATTATTTGAATAATACATTTCTCTTAGTCCTGTAAGTAAATGCGCAGCCTTAAAATAGCTTTGTCTATATTTATTACTAATAATTGCATCGCATCTTTCCTTTATTTTATTAATACACCAATTTCGATATTCAATCAATCGATCACTTCCCAAACTGTGAGAGGTGTGAATAGAATTCAGAATCTCAATGAATTTTTTAGATGTATCCAGATTTAAGAATTCTTTACTTTCAAGCTCCCAAATAATTAATTCATCAATTATCGGTACTTTTTTATTAAAATTTGATAATAATTTAAGCATTACTGCAACAATTATACCTGATGGAGATCTACGATCTGACCAACCCAAGATTTTATGTCTATCAGTTATCTCCAATGCAAATGAAACATTTTTTGCTAAAATAGCAGCTTGAGCTAGTAGCCGATCTGAACAATTTGGAGTATCTGATGAAATACTACTCTTCATTTTATTAATAGTTTTTAGTCTCTTTAGTGTTTTCTGATATGCGTCCTGCCATTTTTCTCCGACAATATAATATAGATCAATTAATTTACTGATATTTGGGCGTGATTCAATACTATTTATTAAACCCAGTTGCTGTAAATCAATATCAGAATTTATCTGTCCAATTATTGTTAAATAATCAGATATTTCAGCTCTTTTCACATGATTTATCGATATTGATAGTATTCCCTGTTTTGCAATTTCCACCAATTCATTATATTGTTCTTTACGATAGAGCTCTTCGAGCAATACTAAATATGATTGTGGTTGTTTCTTTCCATGTGTCTCACTGACTTTTCTGAGACCATCAACTCCTTTGGATAATTTCACAGCTTCTAAGAATAATTCATAGGGTATATCTGATATATTTTTATTTGATATACCTATTATTTTCAAAAGAAAATCATCAAATTCTGGAAGAGGATTAAGGCTAACTTCATCTAAATTTGATAAAAAAGTCTGTTCATTAATATAGTAACTATTTTCTTTCATAATTTTCAATCCTATTGATATTCTATCAGAGGATTTGGATATACGATATGCAGACTGAATATATTTCAAAATTATTTCTTTTATTTCTAATTTTTTTAAACTACTATCTGAAAGACTTGGACAAGATCCCTCTTCTTCTGCAATTTTAACGAGCTCAAATAATTTCTCATATGCAAAATATGAAATTTTGTATTCTTTAGCATCGAATAATTTTGAGGATTCATCAAATAAATATTCAATTTCCTCAAATAAATCACTTTTAGGAGATAAGAAACAATCATCATCCCAATAATTATCTTTTTCTTCATAGTTTACTTCATTATTCCATTCATCTTCATGATTTCCTCCTAGAATATCTGAAATTAAATCTTCTATACTTGATACAATTTTGAAATCTAGAACAATTTCAACATCTTTCTTTATCTCAATCTTAGACAAAAATTCCTCTCTTTTATCTGGAACAATATTATCTGCCATATTCCGAATTACAAGATTTAATTGTTCCAAATCATATTTATCAAGTAATTCTTCGAGTTGTTGATAAAAGGATTTCTTGCTAATTGTCATATCTTCCAATTCAATATAATGAAGATTAATTATAAATTTTCATAATGTCTTAATAACTATCTGAATTAATTATAATATTGGGATTCGAAATATACTAAGCATAGACGAATTTTGTATTGACACAATAACACACAATATGACATTTATTTTTCAGGTTGACACGTGTTTTCATGTGTCATGCTAGATTTCAAAAAATAAGGGTCTTTTTTCAAAAATTAGGGTTCACATATATGTCTCTGAAGGGAGATCGACTATCATTTTTTATTTACTACTGTCAACCACTTCAAACCACCGAAACCAAATGAGTAGAAATACATAATTAGGAAACTCAAGGAGATAAAAAGGGCTAATAGAGGGATTAACCAAGCAGTAATAAGAAGAATATTAATAAAAGAAATTGCTAATACTGATTTGGCTTTAGATCTAATCATATATGGCATGGGAAAGGGTGCTACTAAAGATAAAGAATGAATAATAAAAATACAAACCATAAACCATTTTATGTCAATCTGGAATTGCAATGAAAGAAGATAGATAAAAAAGATATGTCGAATTAGTTCATTTGTAGGAGATCCTACGTTCGTCTGAATTTTAGGATCTAAACGCATTCCAACTCGAATTAATATTGAAATTGTAGGAAGGAAACCGAAAAAAAGAATGATTCCTCCAAAATGGGTCATTACTGCCCAAAGGATAACAATATGAGCCACGGTATCACTTAGATTGTCAAGATTTCCTCCAAATTTACTGGCTATTTCCAATTCTCTTGCGAGATTTCCATCCAAATCATCCATAATATTGTTATAAATAATTAGTATGGGTAAATACTGAAAATTTTCTGGATCGAGTAACAGAAAAAGTGGTAGAACTCCAAGAATTGTGATAAAATTCGCTAAATTATTTTTAATCATTTCTTTCAACTCAATTCATACCACACTTCGGTCTAAGCACAAAAAAGTGGTTAAGAAGCTTGGGAAATTCTAGACCAATTTTTTTCGTACGAGTTGTCCAGAATTTTATATTTTTGGGATAACCCAATCGAAAAAACCAATATGCTATAAAACCTATCACAGGAAGATTCCAATATTTTTGAGGTATATTTTTTTTCCATTTATTCATAGCTTCACAAGACATCTGTGCACTAACATAGGGGTTATTGAGTTCTTCAGTCTCAAGAAACAGATAACTCTTTTTGAATATTGATTCATAGTGATTAAGGGATCGATAAATAACTTGGTAATTACTTTTTCTAATTATTATTCCTCTTCGAACCGTTGATTCTCGACAAATTATTTTACCTCCGGGTTCTAACCATGAAGCAATTTTTTTTAATAACATTACAGCATCTTTTTGATTTAAATACATCAGAAGACCTCCTAAAAAAATTATACCATATTTTTTATTCGATTTGAAAGATAAAGCGTCAGTATGAATAGTTTTGACTTTAGAATTTTTTGAGAAGCGGTTTTGAAGACTCTCATAAAGAATATTGCTGGATTCTACTGAAACCACCTCATTATAGTGATTTGCAAAGTATTTTGTCCAACTACCAATCCCACTTCCCAAATCTAAAACTGAAGATGAAGATTTTATTGATACTGTCAATTTCTTAATTATTTTAGATTCATCTAAAAATCGAGTGTGACCTGCTCCAATCGGGAAACCAAATCCGTCCATCATATATGGTCCTAAAATAGTTGGTATAACATTATTCCAATATTTCTTAATTTTGCTATAGTCAAGGTTAGGAACTACATTTCTTTTTATTCTATCTTTATCTACCGGAATTTTTTCTGATATGAGATTCATATTATCATTTCGAAGTTCACATCGTGATAATATCACTTATAAATAGTTTTTCTGCATTTTTCAAATCATCTATAGTATCTATTTCATACCATCTCCCAGCATCAAAATTAATTCCCTGGAGGATGAGATTTCCTTCTTCAATTAGTGTTGAAATGGCAATTTCATAAAAGTCTTGGTGCAATCCTTTACTTATTCTTTGGTTCAACTCCTTTGATATAAGATTCCACGATGAGAGGGAAAAACTATAAATATTTACTGTTTTTTTAATTTCACTAGATTCATCTAAGATTTTTCCAACCATCATTTTATCAACAATTCCTGAATTATTTAATTTTACTGTTGTACCAGTCATAGCAGGATTATAATCCGCTATAGCGATACGATTGGCTACCAGAATCTTTTCTAATAAAAATGAATCAAATACTAAGTCTGATTCGAGTAATACAAAGGATTCTTTTATTAGATTTCTAATCAGCCATAGGGAATAAATGTTGTTGGTTGTTGAATACGATTCATTAAAGACAAATTCTATTTTAAGGTCCCTCCAACGCTCTGTATTTTGAACTACTTTAATAATTTTATCTGCTAAATAACCAACAACCAAAATAATTTTTTTGAATTCATATTTGCGAAGTGAATCAATGGTTTGGCAAAGAATCGAAATGCCATTGACCTCTATTAAGCATTTAGGTAAATCATTTGTAAAAGGGGATAAACGAGTACTATTTCCAGCGGCAAGTATGACTGCAGTTGATATTATTGATTTCTTAAAATACTTATTCATGACGCATACCGCATGTAACTAAAATGTAATGAGAACATCTATACAATAAGGATTATTGTATTTCATTCATAAGAAATTATTTCTTATTACCCAGCAACAAAATATTTGTATTATTTTATTTAAATCTATACCTTACAACATGTACAGGTAAAATTGTGATCTCAAGCAATTTTATTCACTGAAAGTGTATCATGTTGACAATTATTGAATTATGTTCACATAATTATGAAATCCTTGTTCAAAGGTTACTAAATTTGATATTCCAATATGTTTACAATTTTCTATTATTAAACAATCTGTGAAACTAAGGCCTTTCCTTTCATCAATTTGGGTTTTGAAAATCTTTAATGACCGATTAAATACTTCTTGAGATGAGAATATAATTTTTCCAAATTTCTGTAAGTCTTTCCCCCTATCAATTTTCCAATAGTTTTGCTTGACTTCTATGTTTTTGCAATAATTCTTTCAAAGTGCTTCCAAGTGCCTGATTTTGTAATTTCCAGCTGGTCAGTACTGTCAAGAGTATCCCATATTCTCTCATGGCTTTGATGCTTCTCAGTGGTTTACCATTTGATCTATGCATGATGATTGTCTTCAATAATCTTTCTGCTTGATTATTGGTCATGGAGACTTGAGGATAGTTGAGAAATGTCAGATACTGCTCACAACGTTTATTCAGGTGTTTTTGTAATTTCTTCACACAATCACAATCAGACCTTGCTTCCGCTATGTTATTCAGACTAACACACAATATGACATTTATTTTTCAGGTTAACATTTTCAGATCGATATCAAAAATACGTGACACACGCTTTGTTTTCGAATAACTTTCTGAGATACAAAAATTTAAAAAATAAATATAATAATACTGCATATGGTATATCTTACTATAACTTATGGAGTAGAAGAAATCGAAAAATGGAAGAATGTTTTTGAAAAAGGTTCTGAAAAAAGAAGTTCAGCCGGATGTAAATCCGAAACTGTTTATGTCAGTCCATCCGACGCGAAGAAAATTACAATTTTATACGAATGGGATAGCAAAGAAAATTTCAATAAATTTGTGTCCAATCCCGAAGTCAAAAATGTTTCAAAGGCAGCTGGAATTACAACACCACCAGATGTTAAATTCCTAGAATAAAATATTACAAAAAACTCAAATTTAAGGGACAATATGTCATTTATTTTTTAGGATGACAATTTCATTTAAGATTTCATTCGTATATGATTTGGGCTTTAAATCTATGAAATTGCGAATCAAATGTTCCTATGTACGTTGCATTTAACCAATCCGACATTGTCCCAATTATTGCATCAGTAAATGATAGAAATTGTTTTTGCTCTTGTATCTTCTGATCTAGAAAAATCTGGTTCGCCTTCCAAAAAATCTCACTGGGTGTGTGAAGAAATGTTATTCTTTTTTTAGAAATAAAGTTATTGAGGAGACCAGATAATTTGATACACAAGTCAAATTTTTTAGTTCTTATATAAATTAATGTTAACAACTCATTGTAGACATAATCAAGTAGTATAGGTTGGGCAAATTCACCCTTGAAAATACGTCTGAAAATCGATTTTGCAATCCCATGGTTTTTATCATCCTCATCATATACTGCAAAAATCAAACAGGTATCAAGTACAATCACCTAGCTATATAACTCCTCATCTATTGATTTTAAGTTTTTACCACCCTTGAATGTCAATGAGAAAAATTCCTTTTGCTCATCACTTGTTGGTCCTTTGTACTCTTCTTGATTGAGGAGTAGAGGATTCATTTCTGCTAATTTCACAATAAAATCAATTAATTCATCCTGTTTTAATTTTTTACCTTGCAATAACAACCTCGCTCTGATCTTCTCTAATCGTTCTTTAGTATCATTTTTTATTTTAATTGTAGTTGCCATAATTTATATATAGTTTTACATAATAATAATATTATCTACTAAAAGTAGAAAAAAATACTTTACTATCTGCACAATCACACAATATTTCATTTATTATTTAGGCTGACACTTTCAGAGAGATTTGGAATGATTTTCATATAGATCTGGAATTGGTTAACTCAGAAAGAAATAAAAAAACCTTGACAATAAAGATACTCATTGAATTACATTTATCAAATTCTGAAAACCTGATTCAAAAGAAACCAAATTTGAAATGTCTAATTCTTTACAAGTAGCTACTATCAAGCAATCTGTAAAACTTAGAGCTTTTCTTTCATGCATTTGCTGGGAAAATATTTCAACAGCTTTAGAGAGTATTGTTTCATTTGAAAATAAGATCGTTCCAAACTGCTGATCTTTTTCAAACCAATAGCTTACAATTTTATTAGCAACATGTTGAGAATTCTTTCTCTGAAAATATGTGAATAATTCATTAAGAACATCTAATGAAGTATAAATTTTTCCATAATTATTTTTTTTTAATTCTTGAAATATCTCCAGTGCCGTTGAATGATACTTATCTTTCGAATTATAAAATGCAATATAAAATCCTGTATCTAAAAAAATGGACATCAATTGTCACCATATATTACTTCGTCAACTTTTGAAGAATCAGTTGATCCTAAATCTTCAATATTTTCAACTAATTTATCCCAATTAATCGTTTGGTCAGTGATATCATCAACAATCGCCTCTATAACTTTGCTTTTTGCATGTCTTAATAAGTAATGTAAGATTTGATCATAAGTTATTTTTTTTCCACTTCTTAATAGAATAGTTGCTTGAAGTTTGTCTAACTCATTTTTATCAAAGTCCTGTATTCGAACAGTGGTGGTCATGTATTCTCATAATATTTATATTTTAATTATACAAAAAACTTTTTGACTACTTCATCCTAATTAGTTTCGAATTATACATATTATACTATATTAAACAAACACACAAAATATCATTTATTTTTTATATTTGATATAAACTGATAAAAACTTCTTTACATTCAAATCAAGATTAGTAAAAACATTGTAATATGAGTTCTCAATTATAATAACATTACTCAAATGGTACTTCGTGGAACAATATGAGAATCAGTTTATTTTTATTAATAATCCTCCTTTTTGCTTCATTGCTTCCGCTAGCATTTCTTGCTTATAATGTAAATGAAAGGACCAGCGATACGATAACAAAACGGGTTCGTAATCATTTAATATCAGTAGCAAATATTCAAAGCAATAGATTGCGAGAGCTGATAGCCGATTATTATAATTTGCTGAAATTAGTGCAGAGTAGAACAAATTTGCGAGAATTAGTTTTTGATTACAATTTAAATCGCAGTACTGCAACTCAGGATTTGATAATTCGGAATATTAGAGATTTAAATAGCTCATCGGATCAACTCACAAATATCATTATATTAAATCAATCTGGTGTCATTATTGCTTCAACAACGATAGATCAATTGGGGGTCGATTTTTCATCTAATGAAGTAATGCGAGGTAATGATTCAAATATAATTGGATTATTTTTTCATGATGAAAAAGGTTCGTTAAAAGTTCATTCTGCTGGTCCATTAATTCAAAACAATACAAATGTTGGAATAATAGTATTTGAGGAATCTACCAATGATATTCGTTCTATGACTGGAGACTATTCTGGTCTGCAGAAAACCGGTGAAACTATACTAGCCAGACGAGATTCAAATGGAAACGCGATATTCATTACAAATACTCGATTTAATAAAAATGCTTCTTTAAATAAAACTGTTGATAAGTCAGACCTGAAAATTCCTATAACACAAGCACTGCTAATGAATGAACTTATAATGGATAATGGCATTGATTACAGAGGGAAAACCGTGCTAGCGGTGACCCGATATATAGAAGAAATGGATTGGGGGTTGGTAGTGAAGCTCGACAAAGAAGAAGCCTTTAAATCTGTAGAAGAGTTGCAAAATCAAATTATAATTACATCTGCAATTTCAGCATTTGTTATGATTCTAATTTCATTTTTTTTGGCTGGGTTTTTTTCTAAACCAATAAGTAGCCTTACAAATATGGCTGATCAAATTTCTAAAGGAGATTTAGATACTCATGTTGAAATTTCATCATTCACCGAGATTACCCATCTAGGCATATCGTTCAATAAAATGGCACAAAATCTACTTTATGAACAAAATGCACGAAAGAATGCTGAAGAACAACTTCATCAGAGAGCAATTGATCTTGAAAGATCAAACAAGGAATTGGAACAATTTGCATTTATAGCCTCTCATGACTTACAAGAGCCATTAAGAAAAGTTTCTACATTTGGGACACGTATTCTAGAAAAATATAGTGATATTCTCGATGATAAAGGGAAGGATTACATTAATCGAATGCAAAAAGCAACTGAGAGGATGCAAATTCTGATAAACGACCTATTAGAATTTTCCCGAATCAGACATTCAAAATCAATTTTTCGAAATGTCGATTTAAATAAAGTTGTAAAAAACGTAATTAGTAACCTAGACATGAATATTGAACAACTCGACGCAAAAATTAATTTAAGCAAATTACCTAATGTCTTCGGCAATCAAATTCAATTGGAGCAATTATTTCAAAATTTAGTTTCTAATGCTTTAAAGTTCCATAAGTCTGGTATAAAACCAATTATTAACATTCATTCCAAAATTGGACATGAAACAAATGAGATGATTGTTAAAAAAGAATATTGGAATATTTTTATAGAAGATAATGGTATTGGCTTTGATCCAAAATATTCCGATAGAATTTTTACAATATTTCAAAGATTACAGCCTAGAAGTAGATATGAAGGCACTGGAATTGGACTTGCAATAGCTCGTAAGATTATTGAATTCCATGGAGGATTTATCGATGTGAAGAGCGAAGTTGGTCAGGGAGCAACTTTCATTATCAATCTCCCTAAAAACATTAACAAGGTGACAGAAAATTAGTTTAATAAGACCATTGGCAATTCTAGTTGCTGAAGATGATCTAGATGATCAATTATTAATTAAGGAAGCCTTTGAAGAAAATAGAATTCGAAATCCAGTCTATTTTGTAGAGGATGGTGAGGAGTTACTAGATTTTTTAAAAGGAAAGGGAAAGCATTCAAATCCGAAACCACCACGACCAGGTCTAATTTTATTAGATCTAAACATGCCCAAAAAAGATGGTCGGGAAGCGTTAGCGGAAATTAAAACTGATCCGGATTTAAAAAGGATAGTCGTGGTTGTGTTAACTACTTCTAGGGCAGAAGAAGATATATTCCGGTCTTATCAACTTGGGGTTAATTCTTTTATTACAAAACCAGTCTTATTCAAATCCCTAGTTGCAATGATGAAAAATCTTACAAACTACTGGTTTGAAATTGTCGAATTACCCAGAAATGGAGGTCCTTAGGAATTATTTATTATTCCTGATAATGAAATAATTGGATGGTATGAATGGAAAAAAGTAGTGTAAAATTAAAAGGAGTATCTGACAAAATAAAGATCCTATTGATAGACGATGATGAAGATGACATGGTTATTACACTTGATTTATTAAATGATGTTAAGGATACAGACTATAAGCTTGATTGGGTGTCCACATTTAATGATGGGCTATTTGAAATTAAAAAGGAACGACATGATGTATATATTATTGATTATAGGTTAGATCGTGAAGACGGATTAAAATTACTTCAAGAGGCTATAGAAATTGGGTGTGATGCCCCGATGATTTTGCTTACGGGATTAGGTGATCATGAAATTGATCGAAAAGCAATGGAACTCGGTGCGTATGATTACTTGGTAAAAGATGAAATAAATTCACTTTCACTGGAGCGTTCAATTCGATATGCGATAAATATTAATCGAAGTAAAAAGGCATTACAAAGCAGTGAAATCCGACTTCGACAGGCACAAAAATTGGAAGCTATTGGTAGATTAGCAGGGGGTGTAGCTCATGATTTCAATAATATTTTGACGGCAATTATTGGGTATAGTGAGTATATTATTGATAACCTGCATAATACTGATCCATTAAGAAATGATGCAAAACAAATTAAAATTGCCGCATACCGAGCTGCAAAAATAACTAAACAATTACTTGCTTTTAGTAAAAGGCAGGTTTTAGAGCTCGAATTTATCAATATAAATGATGTTATCAATGAAATGAAGAATTTATTAATGCGATCCATAGGTAAAAAAATTGAGTTCGAAATAAAAATATCTGATGAAATTAATGAAATAGATGTAAATAAGGAGCAAGTTGAACAAATTATATTGAATCTCGTATTAAATGCTCGAGACGCAATACCAGAAGCGGGAGAAATCAAAATTGAGACCTTTCCTCGCCAAATTAATGAAAATGTAGTAATAGACAATTCTGAAATCATTTCTGGTAATTATACCGTTCTCCGGGTATCCGATACGGGAACAGGAATGGATGATAACATAAAATCAAAAATTTTCGATCCATTCTTCACAACTAAAGAAATTGGAAAAGGAATTGGATTAGGATTATCGACTGTTTATGGTGTCGTAAGGCAATTTGGTGGACATATAATAGTTCGCTCCGAAGTTAATGTCGGAACAACTTTTGAAATATTCTTTCCTGTGAACGAAATATCAATCGAGCAGAGAAAAGAAGTATTCGATATCAGTCGAGTTGGAAGAGAAACAATTCTAGTGATTAATGATCAAAATTCAATTTCTAACTTAATAATTAAAATATTGAAAAGCAGGAATTACAATGTTTTGGAGGTGTTGGATGCGACACGGGCATTGAAAATGACAGAAACATACGATGGCAAGATTCATTTGGTAATTTCAAATTTAATTTTACCAAATATAAGTGGCTTGGAATTGGGAAAAGATATCTTACAAATAAAACCGGATATAAATATTCTTTTTATCACCGACCATGTAGAAGAAAATATTGAAATGTACCTTGATGAAAAAATGAGTTATTTGGTTAAACCATTTTCAATCCTGGATTTAGCAACAAAAATTGAAAGTTGTTTAAATAAAAATCATACTGGGTAAGGTCAAAGACATTCGCCTGGGATGAAAGCAGAAAGTGCTTTATTTAATGTTTTGTCATTTCATCAAATAATTTAAGAACTAGGAGCATTACGAAATTAACTTGAGTTATGGAAATATTCATATTAAATTTTATTTGAGTTATTTTTTTGAGGAACAAACTAATTTTTCATTTTATTGGATCTTTTGATATCAATATGACTATCAATATCGAACTGATAAGTCATCAAATCCATATTTTAAAGATAGGATTAATGCCATAATGTTGCCAATTTTTATCAATAGTGGAGTTTTGTAGAAAAATGCCTTCTTTAACAATATATATTTTTCTCCATTCATCAAAGCAATTTCGTTTATAAATATTTCATATACGAAAGGATCCTGCCGTATCCGATCATACATATAATAATAATGATGTTTAGGGGTTTTGTAATACAATTCATTATCTAATATCTCTTCTACAGTAACAGCATAATCAGGATCTGATACAACCTCTGACCAGTGTATTTGTGCACCTGGAATGTCACTGAAACCAAATTTTTTATCTTCATTGTCATCACTTCTTATTGGTTGTTGTGTTTGATTTCGATTGATCACTTCATAGTACTTCTCAGGATAAAAAAATAATGTTATACAAAAGATACCTGATAAAGCAATAAAAGCTCCAATAATTGAGGTTATTAGTGGATTAAAATTTGTTATCAGTGCAGAAATTAATACAAAACACCCATAAAGCATTGAAGAAATGATGATAATAAATAAAGCATTAAAAACTTTTCTTGACATAATAGTAGGCTCTGTCAGAAATTGTGTAATCATTAAATGAGTTTATTGGAATATCTCATC
>CAZRLL010000052.1:0-19553 GCA_964600735.1 uncultured archaeon | reverse complement strand
CATGTCTTGCTACAGACATATGTCTCAGTAATTATTGCAGTTGATAATCGATCGATAAAATTATTAAATAATTTAGATTTTTTTAAATTAATTCGTTATTAAGTAAAATAAATTATCTGCGAAATAATTAGTACTTAAACACCGATGAACAATTGTATGGTTTTAATAGAATTGATAGTAAATAATTGACTGATTGGTTAGTCAATTTTATAAATGACAAAGTACTAGTTATTATGCTATATACAAATAGTGATACTACATGGATATTAAACCGAAATCTCGTAAGGAAAAAGCAATTCAAACAAAAAACAAAATATTGAATGTAGCTACAAAATTATTCCTCGAACAAGATTTCCACAAGATATCGACTCAAAAAATTGCCACATCAGCAAAAGTTGCAAAAGGAACTGTATTTCACCATTTTTTGAATAAAGAACTTCTTGCACTTGCTGTGATGGAAAAAATCATGGAAGATATGCTTAAAGAATTTAATATCATGGAAAATGTAACTGAAGAAATTCTCAAGGGATTAGTTAAACATTCCCTAGAAATAGCTGTTACATCACCGGGATTTGTTCAACTCTTTCTACAATTATTTGCTGATAAGGAAAAATTAACAAAAAAACCAGCGAATGAAATAGAAAGTAAAACCCAAGAAGAGTTGTTACATATCCTTAATTTGATGCAGAATTACATTACAGGATTTACTGAAGTTTTTTCTAAAATGGGTCTTTCATCCCCAGATATTCAAGCAAGGCTATTTTTAGGATTGCTTGATGGGGTTGGATTGCAAATATTTTTTGACCAAAATCCTGACGAAGCATTGATTGAGCAATTAACAGATGGTATCGTAGCATTATTTACAAAACAAGAAGGTAATTAATACGTCAACACAGGCAATAATAAAAGCGGAAAATATTCACCGAACTTTCAAAGTAGGTGAAATTGATGTACATGCCCTAAGGGGTGTGGATCTGGAAATAAATGCAGGAGAATTTGTAATTATATTAGGAGCATCTGGATCTGGAAAAACAACATTATTAAATCAAATTGGAGGAATTGATCAGCCATCAGATGGTCAGATAACAGTTGATGGAAATAATATCACTGATTATGATGATAAACAGATGACTGAACATCGAAGATCAAAAATAGGTTGGATATTTCAGTTTCATAATTTAATTCCTAGTTTAACTGCAACTGAAAACGTGCAGTTAGCTTTGGAAATGATGGGAGAAAAAGAAAATCAAAGAGAAAGAGCGATTACTGCTTTAGAATCAGTAGGATTGGGGGAGGAATTAGATCGATTTCCAGCACAATTGTCTGGTGGTCAACAACAAAGAGTAGCTGTCGCAAGAGCTCTTATCAAAAAACCATCAATCATAGTTGCAGACGAGCCTACGGGCAATCTAGACAAGAAATCGGGTCGAACTATCATAGATCTAATGGTACAACTGTGCAAAGATGAAGGAATTACATTCTGTGTCGTTACACATGACCCTACATTGGCCAGTGTCGCTGATCGTCTTCTTATAATGGAAGACGGAGTTCTCTTTCAAGATAAAGAAAAATATGCTGAATTTGGCATTTCAAGGTGATTATTATGGGTATTCTATCGAAGAAAGTTTATAGGGATTTAAGATACAATAAAGGTAGAAGTTTATCCATAATACTTATTGTAGCACTTGCAACAGCTCTTTACGGGGGTTTATTCTTAGCATATGTAAATATTTCAGAAACTTTTGATAATAATGAAGAAAAGGCAAATATTGAATCCGTTAGATTTATCATTAACGGTACAAACCCAGCTTTAATTGATACACTTGATTTAGGAAATCTTCAAAGTGTTGATGCGTGGGATTATAGATTATCAATGGTAACTAGTTTAGAATTGGATGGCGATGACAAAACTTATACAGCTGCAATTTTTGGAGTTCCAGGTGATCGAAGACCCAAAGTCAACGATTTTATTATAACAGATGATGAAGTACCAGAGTATTTTGATGGTGCGTCATCTCAAACTATATTTCTCATTGAACAATTCGTACATATAAAAGATTTAGAGATGGGTGATCAAGTTAATCTATACACACCGTCAGGGGTTCAAAAAATTACTATCGAGTCCAAAGTATTTTCACCAGAGTATATCTATAATGTGAACCCCAAAAGTGGCTTACCTGATGTATCAGGCCTTGCTGCAGGTTGGTTGACCTTAGATTATGCTCAAGAAATTTTTGAGTTAGAAAATCAAGTAAATGAAGTTTTAATACTGTTTAAAGATGATATTGTTTCTGATGTACAAAAATTTAATGCTGCGATCGATGAAATTAAGACCGAACTATCTAAAGTAACCGATCCTAATCAGATAAGTTTTGTAAAATTGGAGGATGAGGCTGAGCAAGTAATGAAAGATGCTGATGTTGGGGCATTAGATGACATGGCTCGAGTATTTGGTATGGTAATATTGCTTCTGGCCTTATTTGCGATTTATGATAATGTTAGCAAGTTGATTAGCTCTCAAAGGAATTATATTGGTACAATGCGAGCTCTTGGAGGGAGTAAAAGCACTATAACCATACACTATACATCAATGGGGGCAATTCTAGGTTCAATTGGTGTAGCAATTGGCATACCTTTAGGATGGGGAATTGCGTCTGCAATGACCGTTGAATATGCTCATTTACTTGGCATACCGACTCCGTCAACTACTTTTGCTTTTGCACCATTTATTGAATCAATAGTTTTGATACTAGGATTATCTGTACTATTATCATTTCTTAGTTCAATTGCTGCATCACGAATTGAACCTCGAGAAGCTATGTCTTCATCATTTGTTACTATGATATTTGATGCGAAACCAATGTTGGAAAGGTTTTTCACTAAAATACCTGGACTAAAATCAGTTTCTTCAGCAATTCCAATCCGGGGTCTATTTCGAAATAAAAAACGAACTTTGATCACAATATTCACTTATTCAATGTCATTAGTATTAATGATTGCAGCCCTAGGTTTTATGGATTCATTCACCTCTGCATTGGACAAAAATTATGATGAAAATCAAAAATACGATTTACAATTGTTTTATTATAGTTCAATTGATCCAAATGAAGTTGTTACAATACTTAATGGCATTGAAGGAATTGGTGATCATGAAGGATTCATATCAGATATGGTAGAATTATCTTCAGAGGACAAGAGTTTAACAGTACCTCTTTATGGATTTGAGAAAAATTCCAACCTTCGGAAAATATCCTTAGATAAAGGTGGTTTAGATGGTTTAGTTCTTGGAGTTAATCTTGCAAATAATTTAGGTGTAAAACATGGTGGAAATGTAGATCTATTTGGAAGTACTGCAATAATAAAAGGTATCATGGCTGAAATCCTTGCTGATGTTGCATTTTTACCTCTAGATGATATGCAAGAAATATTTGAACTAGAAAATAATGTGACAGGAACAATTTTAACAATTGCAGATGGCTTTAATGAAAATGATGTCAAGAAAAACTTGTTAAATTCAAATTTACCAATTGCTTTAGTAATTTCAACTGCTGAAGTGAAAGAAGCAATTGAAACATTAATTCAGGGGCTTATGGCAATAGTTGGAATCATGGTATTTGTCGGTTTTGTAACTGTTGCCTTGTTTAGCTTTAATACTGTAGTTTTAGACGTTATGGCAAGACAAAATGAGTTTGTCAATTTAAGATCTTTAGGTGCCAGTAAAAAGAAAATAGCAAAAATAATTGCTCTACAAGGATTTTTAATTGCTATTGTTGGTGCAATTGTTTCAATCCCTCTGAGTTATTATATCACTCAAGCAATAATAAATTCCATGATAGAAGGACTTATGGTTCTCCCAACTGTTATTTACCCTTCAAGTTATGGTATTGGAATAATTTCTGCTTGGCTTGCATCGTTAATAGGTGTATGGGCTGCCATTCGATATGTAATGAAAATTGATATGGTTGATGCATTGCGAACTCGAATGAGTAATTAAATTCACTAATAACTATTTAACAAAAATTTGGACAAAAGTATCTATCGCTACAAAGGAATTGCTTGATCTTATTCAACCTGATCAAGATAGTAAGCATTTGGAATTTAATCTCTGGAGAATGAAAACTATTGATAAATTACTTACCGATCTCATTGATTTCTCTAAATTGCAATATGAAGGCAAGCAAGATCAATATAATAGAAACAAGATTAGTGATGAAACTTGGGAAGATCTCAAAAGAATCCATAATTATGAATGAGTTGTATTTTAAATTTCATTATCAATATGTCCAGTAAAACAATTTGAAAAAATAACTGAAAAGCAATAGAAACCACTTCAAGAATAATAATATTCCTTCAAAAGAAAGAATGAAAATTAAATATTACTAAAAATTGGTAGTTTCCAAGTGATGATAAGATATAGATTCTCAATATATCAATTGAATAATCAACTCAAGATTAAATTTACTTTATTTATAAATTATAACACTGAATAAAAATCAGCAAATTAAACTTACAAGATCAACAGACATGAATTTAAAGTAAATTAAGATTTGCTTTTTGTGTCACTGGAAATCATATAAAAATACCACAGAAATTATTCTTAGATAGATACAGGAGATTCGATTTTATGTATAACACAATCGCATTTCAGGAAATTTATCAAAATATTGAACGTAGAATGATTGTATCTGTTAATTGCAATTCAACTTTCCCCCGTTCGTCTTTGTACCAAAAATTTGCAGACAGATAGTATTGACAAGCATTACATATAATTGGGAGACTGTAGTGAAATATAAACTATACTTCATAAAATGATTCAATCCTGTCCTTAAAACCCATAAAATACCATCTAAGATGATGAGCAATTACGTTCATTACTACATATAATTGCGATGCGCGAATATAACCCGCGCCATTGTTCAAAAGTCGTACGTAGTCTTGGTAAGTCGTACGTCTATTTTTGCGATATTTGATAAAGTCGGACTTCTTCTTTTTTAAATATTATATGAAAGACGTACGACTATACACAAAATATTATTGATTCCTAACAGTAACTTTATTTTACTATCTATTATTCTTGAATTATAGGCTGATGACGAAAAGCGAGGCTTATGGTGATTCAATTGAATCTTTATGCAAATGTAAGACAATTTTGGAGAGATACAAACAGTCCAGAATTTAAGGAAATTCAGAAACCACGGCTTATGCAGTGGAGAAGAGAAGAAACAACAGTTCGGATTGACAGACCAACCAGAATTGATCGAGCCCGTACTCTAGGTTATCGAGCAAAACCGGGATATGTAATTGTAAGAACAAAAGTAAGGCGTGGATCCAGGAGAATGAGTCGACCTCATGCAGGAAGAACAGGTAAGAATCTAGCCACATCTGATATTACATCGGGTCGAAATCTAAAAGGTATATCTGAGACTAGAACAGCCCGGAAGTTCTCAAATATGGAGGTTTTGGGGAGCTACTGGGTGGGGCAGGATGGCCGTTCTAAATGGTTCGAAATAATCCTTGTCGATCCAGTGCATCCATCAATTAATAGCGATCATAGAATAAATTGGATAAGGTCAAAGAAACATAGAAGACGGGTTTACCGAGGTCTTACTAGTTCTGCTAAAAAATTCCGTGGACTAAGAAATCGAGGTCATGGTGCTGAAAAGTCGAGGCCGAGTAGAAGACGTCATGGAAGCCGCAACAAATAGCGATAACACAGAATGTGCCTCGTGAATGCTTCAGATTAAAAGGATTATAATAACCTGCATTGCTTATATTACAGAAGAAATTGAACTAGTCCAACAAGCCCTGATAAATTGCATTCCAGAAGACCTTAGAGATGAGAAATTTCAGAAAAAAATACTTCATTCGCAATTTGGAGATAAGCTGATCTTATTAAAATTTGAGTTAGATAATAGAAAAGCGAAACAGACGGTAATCCATCTAGCAAATTCACTTGATAATAGCAGTAAATCGTATTTGAAGAGAAGATTGGAGAGTAGAATGGATTTGGAGAATAAATCTTTTTTTTTCAGAGTGGACAAATTTAAAGCCGTTACAGATGAAATTGAGATTGCTGAAGGTAGTGATGTAATCAAAATCGAATTGAAATACGGTGCATACACCCAGGATCAAAATTCAGTGGAAAATTTAACTAAAACACTTCATGAGTTGGGGATTATTATTGATTGAGCCAAGAGTGTCATTTTCCATTGATGAATTATCCACAGAGATAATCGATTTTTTGGATCTCAGAATTGTTGGCTATGAATCTTCAATTAGTAAGTTACCAAATACACTGGATGTTGAATTATTCTCCCGAATAACCCTTACGGAAAATGAGGATATAAATTTAAAAAATATCAAGAAACATGTAAGCAACAACCGTTACAATCACCATTTTCTTGTGATTGAAGCATTTTCAGCAGGTTTAGCCTCGTTCGCAGCCCGAGATGGAAGAGTTGATGCAATAAGAATAAGTCCCCTTTCCAAATTAAAAATATTCAATACTCGTTATGGGAGACGACTCGAAGAAGGTGATAAATTGGTTGAAATTGATATTTCATGCATGTTTGAACGAAACTTCGCTAAAAATCTTAGACCAATATTAAGAATTTTGCAAGCCTTCACTAAATGCGATTTAAAATATGTATTATCAACCAATCCTCAAAATTTAATGCATTTAAGGTCATATAGGGGTATTCAATCAATTGGACGGATAATTGGACTTAGTAACCGACAGACCAGCCCTGGATTACTCCTTGACAGATTAGAAGTTAACAAAAAGAAATTACAGGGAAAGATTCCTTTTCCAGGCGTGGAGTTGGAATAAAATGGTTGTGAAATTGGAAAGAATGCGATATTTCTTTGTCGAGTTTTTCGGTGAGATTCCTGAACTTGGAAAATTAATTTACATGCTGAGAAAGCAAATCAAGAATCTTGCTGGCGAGATTTTTCTAGCAAAATCTGGGGTTCACATTGTCCATTTGCAGGAAAATTATGCCATAATCCGAACGTCTCATATAGCTAGAGATATGGTGGAGGCAGCAGTTCAACTAATTGGGGACGACTTATTTATTGCATCAGTAAAACGTGTTTCTGGTACAATTAAAAAATTAGGCGAACAATTTGAGGATACATTTGACTAGAGAAATAATTAATTATTAACCAAATGAAATAAAAATAATAAACTTTATAATATTTCACAAGGACTGAGTTTCCGTATAGATTACAATTCTTAACCATTCTCAATTTTCTTACTGTTTTCCATACAATTCTATTTGAGGGAGAATATCCTGGATGTGGATAATTATTTAAATATAGGTGAGTTTTTTGAAATTGATTCTCGCCAAAACAAGCAACTACAACACCTAATTGTAATTTTTCTATCACAATTTTATTGTTATTATAGGAATACATCTATAATTATAATTATATACCTATAATTATAACAATACAACTAAAATTTTATATGTATAATTGAAATAACCCGGAGACATGATTAATGAAAATGTTCAGTCTCTTGAAACCAATAAATTTAAGGCCATTATAATAGAACTGTGGAATAAAATCACATCAAAGAATATAGATCTTTTTATTCTTCTTGTAATCACTTTAAGTTTCTTTCTTGTGGGGATTATTTATATCTAACACAGTCCTAAATATTGGATTTATATGAGTAAAAAGGGGAAGCAAATATTAAGAAACTTAAAGGCAAAAAGAAAGTTCAATTACATAGAAATAATCGGAAAAAGCCTATTACTAGATGGGAATAATTAATTGTGAAACGTTCTTTTTCGATTTACGAGGTTTCTTTTTCAAATCCTATTCTAGTTATGTGATTACTATGGCTGAATCAAATTTTCTCTTTGTTTTTCTATTAATTGCAATATTTATGTCCATTATTAAAACTTCTCAATATCTGGCAAAAAAGGCGAATTTTCCCCAAGTATTGGGTGAAATCCTCGCTGGAATTATCATTGGGCCTTCGTTATTGAATTTGTTGTCTTTTACTGAATCCTCAAAAACGTTCTTTGAACGGCTTAATATTGCTAATTCTGGGGAAATTGAATCTGCGAGACTGGTATTTACTTTTTTAGCTGAAATTGCGGCTTTGTTCTTACTTTTTGAAGTAGGATTGGAAATTGATATTGTTTTATTGCGGAAAGTAGGTCGAGAATCGATTAGTACGGCAATTGGAGGTCTTCTTCTACCTTTTTTCGCGGGTTTGGGATATATCCTCCTGTTTTCTCAACACTTGGGAGATACTGACTATTCTCTATTTGATGTAGGACTATTTTTGGGAGTAGCATTAACTGCTACTAGTATTGGAATCAGCATTCGAGTACTCATTGAGTTGGAACGATTTGATACTAAAACCACCAGAATTCTTATTGGTGCTGCAATTATTGATGATATTGTGGCTCTTCTCTTTTTTTCCTTAGTATTGGGGTATACAGAGGGAGAAGAAGCAGCACAAAGTAATCAAATGACCAAGATGTTCTATATTCTGGTAGGAATTGCAACCTTTTTCATAATAATTGTACTAATCGAGCTTGTTTTTCGTAAAAAGGTAGTACCAACCTTGAAAACCCATCCTGATAAATATTTGGTGCTTAGTGTAACTATTATCCTGATATTTTTCCTTGCATGGCTAGCTGGTACGATGTATCTCGCACCAATTATTGGTGCATTCATGTCTGGGGTTATAATTGGACGTGATAAAGAAGTATCTGAGCGATCTCATGCACAAATTGCCCCCATAGCTCGGTGGTTAGTTCCATTCTTTTTTATCGCAGTCGGGCTAAGAATTGATTTACTGGCAGTATCAGGCGGAATAACAATTATTTTAGCTGTTGTATTGAGCATATTTGCAATTCTATCTAAAGTAATCGGTGCAGGATTTGGAGCATTATTACATGACGAATCAAATAATATAGTTGATGCAATTGAAGTTGGCGTAGGTATGAGCCCAAGAGGTGAGGTGATATTACTGATTTCTACTGTTGCTCTTGATCTTGGAGTTTTTTCATCAATTCTCTATACTATGATTGTAGTAACTGTTGTTATTACAGCTGTTGTTGCTCCGATATTGCTACGTTATATAATTAATCTACCCTCAAATCGAATTAATTCTTATGCAAATGAACTATAATGCACATAAAATTTTATCTAATTTTGATAATATGATTTTACGAACAAAAAGTATTAATGTATAGAAATCGAAGTATAATTGCCTATGGGTGCAGTTGTTCACATTCCTTTGAAGAATAACAACATTATTAGTGATAAGCTATTTTTCAATATCCTTAATCGATTAATTGAAAGTGAGAATTATCGCTATCATACAGATATTGAGTATTCTTCAACAATAGATGATTCAATAGTTTACAAAATCTGTAGCGGGAAGGATGAACTCACAATTACCAGGCAGGGATCAAATGATGCAATCATCAAACTTCATGGAGAAAAAGCTGTAATTCGTCAATTTCTTCACGATTTGGCTATTGAGGCCACAACTATGATTTTTACTGAGCTATGTGCTAATGCTTTCAAATGTGAACATGAAAAATTAGAAGCTGAGGTATATAATAAGATTAAAATGACTATGGATGGCGTTTTCAAAGAACAAAGCTAAGATCAATGGAAGTTTTCCCAACCTAGGCGGAATAAAATGTACAAATTAGTACCTGATTATAAAGCTTTGAATGAAAGGTACACACTCATTTCTCGAGTTTTATTACTTCTATAGTTATGATTCTGTTCCCCTCTATCTGACCGATTTTATAATAAAAGCAATTATCATTGACTACATCTCCTTCTTTGGGGATTTCAGATTCGAATAATTCAAGTACATATCCAGCTAATGTAACTGAATCCTCTGATTCAATTGATAAATCAAACTTATCTTTCACTGTCTGATTGAATTGTTTAATTGAGACTTGCCCTCCTACTCGAATTAAATCATCAACAAGCTCAATTGTTTCCTGGATTGGTTCGGTTGAGGGATCAAATTCATCAGCAATTGGGCCGATTATGGTTTCCATTATATCTTCAAGAGTAACCAGACCCTCAACCGATCCGTACTCATCTACTATTATGGATACTTGAGTCTGCTGCACTTGCATCTCCTTGAGAAGATCATCTATTGGTTTTGCTTCATGTACAACAATAACATTTCTAAGGATTTTAGATATATCAAACTTTTCTTTCGGTCTTCCATACAAATCTATGTGAGGGATGGCATCTTTGATATGGATAAAACCAAGTATTTTGTCTAATTTATTCTCATAAATTGGTATCCTGCTAAAACCAGTTTCTATGCAAAGATCGTATATATCATTAACAGAACTTGTTATAGGAAGTGCCTTGATATCAATTCGAGGTGTTAATAAGTCTTTAGCAGCCTTATCAGTGAATTCAAGAATATTGAAAATAAGTTGTGATTCATATTCTTCAATCTCACCACGCCTTATAGAATCACGAATAATAATTTTCAATTCCTGTTCGGTATATCCCTGTCCATGAATTTCATCAGTAGCTTGAATTTTTATTATTTTTAGGAAGAAATTTGATGAATAAACAAAAAATCTCAATATTGGTTCTGTAATAAACATAAACCAGTACATGGGTTCCGCACACCACAACGCAGTTTTATCAGTAGATTCGATTGAAATTACTTTCGGTATTAATTCACCAAATACAACATGAAGATATGTTACTATCATATATCCAGTAACGAATCCAGCAATAGTAATGATATTCTCATTATCAGCTGCTTCAAAACCCAACCAATGTAGAAGTTCAATAATGACTTCACTGAAAAATTCTTCACCAATAAAACCCAATGCAATCGATGAAAGAGTGATACCTAGTTGTGCACTTGAGGTAGTTCTCTGCAATTTTCTTGTAACCTGTTGTACACGTCTAGCTCGCTTTGATCCCAGGGCTATAAGTTCTCTGATTCTTGATGCCCTAACCCGCACGAACGCAAATTCAGCCGCGACAAAGAAACCATTGAGAAAAACAAGGAAAACGATAATTAAACTGTATAAAAAGGGATTTTCAACCAATTTGATGTTAATCCTAGCATTTATCTTATACGTATAGAACAATTAATGCTAATATACTATTAGCATGTTATAATCTTTAAATTATTCTTTAATAAACTATGTATTTATATAAATATAAGTGAGTTTATTGAAATAGGTCAAGCCACAACAAGCTAATACAACAGCTCATATGTGAATTTTTATCCTATCACAACTATATTGTTATTATAAGTATTAATCTATAATTATAATTATATGGCTATAATTATAATAATACAACTAAAATTGTATATGTATAAGTATACTTACATGGAAACACGATTGATAAAAATATTCAGTCTCTAGAAACAAATAATGTTAAGGGATTTTTATTGATCTGTGGAAGAAAATTAAATCAAAGAATATTGATCTCGTTATGCTTCTTGCGATGACTTCAAGTCTCTTTTTTGCAGGGATTATTTATTCCTAAATTATTGCTAAATTTTGGATATTTATTTGTGAAATGGGCACCAAAAATTTTGAAATTTTAGAATTTGATTAATTAAACAAATAACCTATTACATATGTGACATAAGTATCAACCTCGGGAGAACTAGTTTCGTAACACTATGGATTACTTTTGCTGGCTAAAGAATTGAAGCTTAATTCATTTAATTGTCCTACTTCAGTTAATGTTCCTACAGTTATGTGTTTTTTGTAAACAATTGATATTAAAATTGAATATACGGATAAATAGACTAGACTTTCTTATTTAACATTAATATTAAATGTACTTGAAATCCTCCTAGATACTATTATTCCTAGAACAACGATAAAAACAAGATAAACCATGTTAATAACCCAATATTGCCAAGAAATTTGGGTCCAAAATCATGAGTTTTCGTCAAGATTCATTCCTTCTAACAAATATAATCGAATCGGGTATTCCGTTTGATAAGTTTTAATATTTCAGCATAAACAATTAAAGAAGCGGAAATCAATGCAACCCAAAGCCATTCCATTTGATCAAGTGGTACTGTTCTAAAGAGATCTTGCATGATATTTAAATCATCATTCAAGATTGATGACAAAATAACATCCCCTTGAATTACAAACACTTGAAGAATTAATGCTAAGAATACAGTTAATATGAGAAATTTATTTTTGAAAAATCTTCTACCCAAAATTGATGCAGTATCTTCTCTTACGTTTAGTGCATGAGCAAATTGTGAAATAGATAAGATAGCAAATGCAATTGTACTGGCTTTTATTTGAGCTTCACTAGAATTTAACGTTTGGTCATATAGGAAAAATGATGGTTCCAAAAATAAAAGATATGATCCCAAAGTAATGATACTCATAAACGCACCAAAAAAGATTATATGATATATCCGGTCTTTTGCTAAAAGGCTTTCTTTAGGATGTCTTGGAGCTCTCTTCATAATGTCTTTAGAAGCTGGGTCCACCCCCAAAGCCAGAGCAGGAACTCCATCTGTAACTAAATTAATCCATAGAATTTGTGTCGCAACCAAGGCTGGATTTTTTGTAATAACAATTGAAAGAAATATAACAATAATTTCTGCCAAATTACTTGATAACATGTAGCGTATAAATTTGGTCATATTATCATAAATACCCCTACCTTCCTCGATTGCACCAACTATCGTCGTGAAATTATCATCTTCTAAAATTAGTTCGGCTGTTTCTTTTGTAACATCAGTTCCACTTCCCATCGCAATTCCAACATCAGCTCCTTTTAAGGCAGGTGCATCATTTACACCGTCACCCGTCATTGCAACAATTTCCCCAACTGTTTTTAACGCCCGAACAATTCTAAGTTTATGTTGAGGTGATATTCTGGCAAAAATACTGATTTTTTTTATCCGGTTTTGAAATTCATAATTGGATAATTTATCCAGTTCAATACCCTCAATAACTTGATCCCCTTGGTGGAAGATACCTATTTCTTTACCAATTGCAACAGCTGTATTTTTGTGATCACCAGTAACCATAATTACTCTTACTCCGGCAGTAGAACAAGATGACATAGCTTGTTTCACACCTTTTTTAGGCGGATCCCTCATCCCTACCAAACCATTTAAAACCAATTTAGCATCAAATTCGTATATATTATATGCATCAGTTTTTAGTTCATAATAACCGAAACCAAGGACCCGCAAAGCCTGATTAGCCAAATTGTCAATTTCTTCTTGGATGCTTCTTCGTATATCGTCTGTTAGAGGGACTGGTCCATCCCCCATATCAACTGATTGAGCTAGCTCTAATAGAACTTCAGGGGCACCTTTAGTGAAAGCAATTTTTTTATTTGTTTTTAAATTTTCGACTACAACAGACATACGTTTCCTTTCACTATCAAAAGGAATTTCATCCAAGCGTTCAAAATCACTTGACAGTGAGATTCTGTCCATACCAATATCATCTGTTAATCTTAATAGAGCCAATTCAAGTGGATCCCCAATCAGATTCTCCCCGGTCAGAATTGAATTATTACATAAAAAAAAGGCGTTGAAAAGATTTTTATCAAGACTACCATTATCTTTAGCAATTGTTTTTTTCAAATCGCTAGGAGATTGGATTTTCATGCCTGGATTCGTGAATTGAACCACTTTTTTTACCGTCATTCTATTCATAGTTAAGGTACCGGTTTTATCAGTACATATAACAGTGACAGAGCCCAAACTTTCAACAGCTGGCAACTTTTTGACGATTGCATTTTGCTTAGCCATTCTAATGACACCCAGGGAAAGAGCAAGAGTAATTACAATAACCAATCCTTCTGGTATCGCAGCAACGGCCAAGCTAACGGCGATCTCAAACATAAAAAGAGGCTCTAATTCTGCAACGAATACACCATAAAATACCATAAATATCACAATACCAATAATGGCAATGCTTAATTTCTTCCCAAATTCATCTAATTTTATTTGGGTTGGAGTTGGTTCCTTAGAAATAGTTTGAACTTCAACTGCAATTTTTCCCATTTCAGTAAGCATTCCAGTATTTGTCACAACTAGCTTACCATTCCCAAAAGTAACATGAGTTCCCATAAACACTGAATTAACCCTATCACCAAGCGGGGAATTTACTGGAACTACTGAAAAACTCGACTTTAAAATCTCAGTACTCTCACCAGTAAGCTGAGCTTCCTCAGTTCGAAGATTTCGAGCTTCAATAATTCTTCCATCCGCAGGGATTCGATCACCTTGTGATAAAATGATTATATCGCCCGGGACCACTTCCTTTGTTGGAATTTCGACCTCCTGTCCATCTCTTAAAGCAACGCATGTATGTGATACCATCTGTTTTAAGGCCTCAATTGCTTGATCAGCACGCCACTCTTGATAAACACCTAATATGGCATTCAATATTAAGATAACAGCAATCAATATGGCATCAGTCCAATCTTTTAATACAAATCCTGAAATGAAAGCTGCAAAGATTAGGATTAAAACAAGAAAATCATTAAATTGATTAATAAAAATTTCGATTATTGTCTCTTTTTCTCCTTCTTGAAGTACATTTTTCCCAAAATATTCCTGCCGATTTCTGACCTCTAATTCAGTTAATCCATTAAGAGATGATTGGAAATGATCCACCACCTCTCCTTTCTTCATATTATGAAAAGGTAAGTTGGATCCGAGTTTCTGTTCTGACATCAATATTGTACTCCTTAATTAGTCATTTTATCGGACGACAATTTAGCCAAGAACGGGTAAGAAACAGCCAAATTACGTATCAAGTGCCTATCTCATAATATATAAATAAATTCACGTAAATCTAGTAAATCGCCTATGTAATAGTATTCTACCATATATATATTGGTTAATCTATTTAAATAATATAATAACAATCAAATAGTTTATCAATTAAATATATGTAATATTCATATATAAATAATATATCTAGTTAATATATAGCGGTAAAGTTATAATATACTTTATAACAATTATTAAATAATTATTGATCATTTAAATATGTATCTAGTTAATTAAATAAGTATATACCGATAGTTTTATTTTACCGGAAAACAATATATGTATGATGGTAATATCAATTGAGGAGCAGTTTTTGCTACTTGGTATACTTATGTTTCTTGGATATGGTTCCGCAATAGTATTGAAGAAATATGGTATACCAAATGTTGTTGCCTATCTTCTTGTAGGTTTTTTCACAGCCAATACAATTCTCACCGATATTAATTTTGTTGAAGATCTACATCAATGGTACATAATTTCTGAAACTTTAGCTCTTGGATTAATTGGTTACAAAATAGGTACTGAATTAAAATTGAATCTGCTTAGAGCAAAGAGTAAAATAATAACAATCTTATTGATTGCAGAAGCAGGAGGAGCTTTCATAATTGTATTCTCTGTAGTATATCTGTTTTGGGGAAATTTTCTACTTAGTATTATTTTAGCTGGACTTGCGACAGCAACGGCTCCAGCAGCAACACTTGAAGTATTAAGAAAACTTAAAGCAAAAGGTCCCTTAACATCGAAATTGCAATGGCTTCTCGCATTTGATGATGTATTAGCCGTTGTAATTATAGAAGGTATACTTGTTTTCGTGTCAATTAAATTGGGAGGAGTATTAACTGTTGGTAGTTACTTTTCCAAATTATTTCAAGAAATTGGAATCGCAATTTTATTTGGGTTTCTTGTGGGTTATATTCTGAATCAGATTATTGAGAAAACAGATGATGATTTAATTATTGTAAAATTCTCTATAGGTGTAATTATTTTTGTTATTGGTTTTTCTTTCATGTTGCATACATCTGTAATCCTAGCTACAATGTCTTTGGGAGCGACAATGACTAACTTAAATGGAAATAATTATTTGAAGAGTGGGACATTATTATCCCTTTTTGTAAGTCCCATCCTAATAATATTTTTCATATTAGTAGGGGCGAGAGTAAGCTTCGCTGATTTTTCTCCTTTTCCAGTACTTGCATTATTTTACTTAATTGCTAGGTCTATTGGAAAGATTGGTGGTACTTTTATTGGTGCAAATTTCCTCGAGTCTGACAAAACGATTAGAAACAATTTAGGATTTGGTTTGCTTGCTCAGGGTGGAGTAGCGATTGGACTGGCATCATTGGCCAACGAAATACTTGCAGACGCAGGAGAGGGTGAACTAGGCCTTTTAATTATTACAACAATAACAATTTCAACAATATTCTCAGAAATTATTGGAGCATTTTTAACCAAATTTGCTGTACAAAGAGCAGGAGAGATGGGGAAATTAACAGAGCGAGAATTGCTTAAACAAGATAAGAAATTTGAAAAATCTTGGAAAGAATACCCAGATTCGCCTATTCATGCTCAAAAAATCTATAATTTCGAATAATCTTATTAGTCCAAATAATATTTATCACTATTTTTTTGTAGAAGGATCCAAAAAAATATTAAAAAAATCACATTTTTAACCGGTTTGAAAGAATAATACTGGCGTTGATTGCAATTTTCATGACGATTTAAAACTTAAAAATGCAATTTAATTTTCATCCTACCTGTTAAAATCGGAGTTTAATTCATACAATTGTATTGGATTATTACAAAACACAAAATAATTGAGTCTGTTTAAAATTAATTAATCGAGATGACGATAATGCTCCAGGAAGACCATCAATGATGGAATGAGTTTCCCGCGACAATCGGATCGATTACCTTTTGTATATTCAAATATTGTCTTACTTAATTATATTACATTATATTAAACTCGCTTAACCGTAATTTTACACCATATTTCGATTTATAGAATTTGTAGCCCATTCTTTCATTTATAGATAACATTGGTGCATTTTCATTTGCATTTCCGGTGGTGATATATTTGATATTAGGGTAGTTTTCTTTGATGTAAAATGCCATCTCTGCTTTAAGCCATTTACCTAATCCTCTTTTTTGATATTCTGGTTTCACTCCAGTTAATTCTTGGCATATTTTGTGGGGATCCGATGTGGGAAATACAATATCCGTTAATCCAGATATTACTCCATTTTTCTCACGAGAAACCATAGTAATCCACTCATAACCTCTTTCTTTATAATGTGTTTCGAATTGTCTACGCATCTCTGGTGTATAATTCCATTTGAGTTCTAAATCTCCACTCGGTACTTCAAAATTCTCTATTTGGGCAACAAGGGCACAATATCCTTCCATTATATCTTCTGGTACATCATAATAGAATGTATCAATTCTTACTCCTTGTGCTCTCTGTTTACCTTCTTTTCTCTACCGTTCCATTAAATTCCAGTCAATATCTGAATACTGCAAGCGATTTTCCGCCTCATCCAATGCAATGGTTCCTCCCATAGCTAATGTAAAGGCTTTACCGAGTTCAGTTCCAATTTCAGTTTCGATTGTTGTACGCTTATGATCAATTCCTATTTTAATCAATATTTTTAATAATTCAGTTCCAATTCCTTGTCTTCTATAATCATGATCAACAGCGATACTACCATCAATTAAATAGGGGTTCTTTTTAAATTGAGGAGAATCTTTTTCTGGAAAGAAAATTACTGCACCACCAATTATTTTCTCATCCTCTGAATAAACCAACCAGTTTTTCCGAAAATGCTTCGGAAAAGTTGACTTAAGATCCTTGATCCGCTGGTTGCGATCTGGGACAGGATCATCAGGATTCAATTCTTTTGCTAATTTTTCACTATATGCAAAATATTTGCCCCAAAATTCATCTGAAACCTCTTTTGCCTTTAATTCTTCAATTTTGTATTTGATGCTTGGTTTGATTTTTGATGTCATGTTAATCGAGATAGTAGTTTGTACATATTAATTACTTATGCAAATTAACGAATTTTGAAATTAATTTTAATCTTTTATCAGTCATGCAAAATGTAAAATCATTGAAGATATTAATTACAATTCAGTTCCATTTAATTTAACTACAGCAAATCCAAAATATGCAAGGAATGTGTAAACCGTAATTTTTTGAAGAAATGGATCGAATGTACCGGTAAAGATTATGAAAAATAGTGGGATAATTATAACAACCATATTAGAAATTAAATCAAATTGATTTTTTTTGGATTTTTTATTTTCTCGGTTTGTAATTTTACTATTTGCACGTTCAATAAAATAATTTCCTAAAGCCCAAAAAAAGATCGTCAAGGTCATAGAAATGAAAAATCCCAATGTAACAAATTGATGTGCTCGGAGACTATTTTCACTTTTATCATAAATGCCCACAAAGATCAGAAACAATGAGGCAATAATTCCGGTAAAACTACTTATTAATAGCATGATCTTTGCTTCTTTGGATGGCTTCAATAGAAAATAAGATAGAGGAAAGAATGGATAAATTAGTATACCAGTTAAAATAACCGTAAGGTTGAAAACAATTCCAAATCGACCTATTCCAAGATCACTGAAGTATTGGGAAAAAAAGGAATAATTAGGATATAATAACGGTTGTTCCCAACAGATATATCATAATTCCGCTAATAGTGGAAAATGTAATGATTTTAAGACACTTCATGGGATCAACCAATTTAGAATTCATGTAATTCAAGAGCATCGCTATAAGGATATCCTACTCTAGTACTAGGGGCTCATACTAATAAAAAGTAAACTAAATCGCATAAAAGCGAATACTTATATCATTAAAGTGTCAAATTATAACGAAAATCTAATTAAATAGAAGCAATGAACTTACAATTACTCGATATTGATAAACTCGAACATTTTCTTAAATTGATAAAATAGATTCGAAAGAAAAGTATGATGCAGTTCCTTCGTGAAATTAAATTTAACTTTTGCTTCCAGGTGAATTTACTACATGAATTAATAAGTAATCGGCGGGTTTCCAATGGAAAATCAAAGAAAATTCCATACTCTAGGGGTGATTACCTAAGGTTGTCTTTTCGGTAATTCGAATTCCAATGATTTTGTAACTCAACCATTTTACGTAAATATGCCATAAAAATCGAAATTTTGCAATAAATTTGCAATAAATTTCTTCAAAAAAAACAACGCTCAAAATCCGAGTCTGGCAATCCTTTAAATAGTAATTATTCTTAGATCGATTCAAATCAATGAAATCTAAGCCATAAGAGATTCAAACCCAATGAGGGATAAGTTTGGGCAGGAATTACGAAATCTCAGAATTACTTCTTAAAAAAGAAGTGTGTCTTTCACCCCTACTTCGTTTCATCTTTCTAGATTGCTGAATATAGCGTTTATTGGCGCGTCCTGCGCAGGAATTCCCCAATAATAGAGCTCAAAGAGGTCAATTCTCCCCCTCTTTTGTTCTTGAGATATAATCTCTAAAAAGGTTTAAATCTGATTCGATCTCTAATTAGTCGATGAGTTCTAATTTTCTCTTTGATCGAAAAATGATTAGAGAAAATCCAGATGCAATCTTGAAATTCATTGAAGAACTTTCATCTGAACTTGAAAATTTCAGAACAGAATTTACAGAATTGAATACAAAGCTATCTGAACAGGATACAAAGCTATCTGAACAGGATACAAGGATTTCAGATTTAGA
>CAZRLL010000051.1:0-19643 GCA_964600735.1 uncultured archaeon | reverse complement strand
CTGTTTCTCTTGTATTGCGCGTCCCTATATTTTTAAGCCATCCTGCTTTGAGTACCAATAATTTTGCAGCGTCGATGCCTTGGCTCATGTGCGCGATTAATCTTTGAACTAGTTGATGTTTACCAATTTCCGTGCCAAAGGCATGTCTTTCCCTTGCATATTTCACGGCAGCATCACGGGCTGCTTTGGCCACCCCTACACTTCCCGCTGCAACAGTGTATCTTCCATTATCAAGGCAAGACATAGCTACTTTAAATCCCTCATCAAGTTGCCCAAGTATGTTATCCTTAGGTACCGGTACACCATCAAAATTCAAGAGTCCAGTGTTTCCTGCTCGAACACCAAGTTTATCCTTGATCGTACCAGTCGTCAAACCTTTAAAATCGCGCTCGATCAAAAATGCGGTGATTCCTCGGTAACCTTTTCCAGGATCAGTTTTTGCAAATATTAAAAAATTATCCGCTATATCTGCGAGTGAGATCCACATTTTATTACCATTAAGGATGTAATAATCTCCTTCTTCTTGGGCTGTTGACTGAATACTCGATGCATCTGATCCGGCATTGGGTTCGGTCAGAGCATAAGTTGCAAGCTTTTTTCCCTGAGCCTGTGGAATTAAATATCTTTGCTTTTGCTCTTCAGTACCCCATTGATAGATACCCAAACTATTGAGTCCATTGTGCACTGAAATCGAAACTCGAAGGGAAGTGTCGACATATTCCAATTCTTCAGAAATGATAGCCATAGAAATATAATCCATACCAGCCCCACCGTATTTTTCTGGGATAGATACTCCTAAAAATCCTAGTTCTCCCATCGTATCTAGTATTGATCTTTCAAATCGCTGTTCTTTATCCATTTCCGGAATTTTCGGAGCGACCTCATTTCTCGCAAATTCTCTTACTGATTCTCTTAGAATTGTATGTTCATCAGTAAATTCAAAGGAAATGGTCATATAAATTTAACAAAACATGTGGGATATATCTATCGATTGATTGTAATCTGTCATTACCCATATTTTTCTTATTATATCCGCTGATTTCCATTATGTTGATTGGAATATGTAATTGGCTTAGAATATTTTTTCAGAAAATGGTTCTATTTTTGGTTGGGCTATTACAAATTCAATTTTCCTATCTGAAATCCCAAAATTACAAGTCCTACCAATTAATTTATCTACTTGAATAAACCCACTGTTTCTTATAATTGGACCAATACCAATACCTAATTTAGTAATTGATTTATCAAGATTATCCAAACTTTTGATTTGATTATTTAAACGAGTAGATAATTGATCATTTTCCGAAACCTTCGTGATTTTTCCAGCCTCGATCAAGAGCTTTATTGGTTTTCCCACTAATCCAAAAGGATCGATTAATTCGTCATCATCAAAATACTCTCCAATTGTCAAATCGATAATGATTTTACCATTTACAGACTCCGGAATGAGCTCTGCAATTATTTCAGTTGCTGGAAATATCACATGTCTATTATTGATGTCGAGATCAACTTTTAAAGGAAAAATTGTTAACTCGGATTTAAGAATACAATCAATTATTGTCCCCTGAGAACTGGTGATTGATATTTTATTATTTTCTCTTATAAAAGATGCATATTTCTCATACAAATTAAATGTCTGATTAAAATCATGAAGCAAAAAATCTACAAAATTTTGATCTGGAAATCTTTGTAATGTAATTAAGCTAAATCCTAGAAATCCATAGGGTGAGTATAACGGGTTGAAAATCTGATTAATTAGATTGATTGATTTATTGTTTTCAGAAAATATACCAACTAGTAAAGTGGATTCAGTCAATAAAGCAAAGCTTTGTTGAATTTCGGTAATATCATCTTCATTCACCTCATCTAGAAGACTAATATATATTTTCCAATCATTAGCCTTTCCTGCATCTGATAATCCTTTTGCCAGCCAGTACCTGTTTGTATCAGTATAAATCACTGTATTAGTGATTTCATGGATAGGAAAACAATAGTCCAAGAACGATAGCCATGCATCCCGCATAATTCAATAGAGTTAGTTAAAACTCTTATTTCTTTTTAATAAGAAATGCTTATTGTTGATCTAGAATAAAATTCTTTGAATTTTTATGTTTATATCGCACCTCAGCTTTGATTAAATTTAATAAAATTAGTGAAAATGTATGTAATTAAATTAGGAGGATTAGATTTATTTTAGAAATTCCCTCTCGTTGAAGTATCAATCGCGTCTTTTAATTGTTACCTCCAAAATTTGGCATTAGAAATCAATGAAGATTGTAGTATTGATGAAAGTAACACCGGATACGGAAACCCGTTTCCAATTAAATAATGAGAGTACAGATGTTCAATGGGATCCTAGTATAGAGTACATTATTGGACCCTATGATGAGTATGCAGTGGAAGAAGCCATTAAAATAAAAGAACAACATGGTGGTGAAGTAATTTCTGTGACAATTGGGCAAGGAAATGAAGAAAAATCGATACGTAAGTCTATGGCTATGGGAGTTGATTCTGGAATCCTCATTAACAATCAAGAACTGATGAAGAGTGATCCTTTATCAATTGCCCGAGCACTAGCAGAAACAATCAAACCAATTAATCCAGATATTATCTTGACTGGTAAAATGGCCACTGATTCTAGTGATTCTTTTATTGGTCCCGCGGTGGCTGATATCTTAAACATGCCAGTTGTAACTGAAGTCTCAAGTTTAGAAATTTCCGATGATAAAGTTATTGCCATAAGAGATGCTTCAGGTAGAAAGGAAAAATTTGAATCCAACTTACCAGTTCTGATTACAGCAGATAAAGGATTAAATGAACCAAGATACCCTAAGCTAACAATGATAATGAAAGCAAAGAAAAAACAGTTAGAAAAATTGGATATTTCACCCACCGAAATTAGAAAAAATGTGGTTCAAACCAAGGTTGAATTCCCCCCCAAAAAGGAGGCTGGATCTAAAATCACTGGTACACCAGATGAATTAGTCGCCAGTCTAATCGATGGATTAGTAAACAAGGATAAGGTAATTTAGGAGAATTAAAATGTCAATCGCAGTATATTTGGAAAGTTATAATGGTAGTATGGTAAAAGCAGCAAAAGAAGCTGTATCTGCTGCTAAAATCCTTAGTGAACATTCAGGAAAAGATATTATTGGTATCATTCTAGATAATGAAATTGATAACGTAGTATCTGCGGCTGGGAAATTAGGTTTGTCAAGAGTAAAAGTATCAGCAAATGTTTCGCTTTATCATTCGGCTCTGTATGCAAGATTCATCGCAAATGCTTCAAAAGAAGCTGATGTGATTGTATTTCCCGCAACTGTTTGGGGTCGGGAAATCGCACCCCAAGTGTGTAATAAATTAGATGCTACCCCAGTAACAGATATTATCGGAATTGTGGATGCTAATACATTTAAAAGATCAATTCATGGGAACAAAATTCATGCAACTGTTAAAACAGTGGATAAATTATTGATAACTATAAGACCATCTGTTTTTGATATTCCCGAAGAAGGTGAGGGAACAGCTACGCAAGAAGACATTAGTGCTGAAGTTATCGATTCAGATTCTTTATTCAAACTAGCTGAAATTCTTGCTTCGTCAACTGATAAAATAGAATTAACAGAGGCAGATATTATTGTTTCAGGGGGGCGTGGAATCGGTGAATCTGCAAACTTCAATATTATCGAGGAACTGGCAAATACGATGGGAGCTGCTGTCGGAGCATCAAGAGCAGTAGTAGATGCAGGATGGAGACCTCATTCAGATCAGGTTGGCCAAACTGGGAAATTTGTCTCACCTAAGGTTTATGTAGCTGCTGGAATATCAGGTGCAATTCAGCATTTAGCTGGAATGAGTACTTCTGAAATAATCGTCGCAATTAATAAAGATGAGGAGGCACCAATATTCAAAATCGCGGATTATGGCTTGGTGGGTGATTTATTTGAGGTTGTTCCTAAATTAAGTGAAGCGATTAAAACTGCAAAATCTGCATGATTATCTATTTTCCGGTTTAAAAGACTTGTATAAACTTGGACATTGATCTAAAAAGATCATGTTGCCGCAATACATATTCGACACATGAATTATACTGTCATAATTACGAATAAGGCATCAGAGTTAATTTATTCGTGATGTCCAAGTGTTTCCAAAAATTTAGTCTCTATCTATTTTCCCATTTTGGTACATCTTCGTTAATCCTATACAAAAAGAAGAATGCTCCTGTCTTTCCCATCCATTTAAATTGATCCTTAAGTATATTAGAGATTTCCTTGTAAGATTTTGAACTAATACTTTTTATATATTTTTCAAAAGAACCATGCTTCTCAATTAATATTAGAAACTGCTTTGCATTTTCTACGGTTGCTCGAATTTTTCTCTCATTCCGAATAATAAATGGTGATTCCAATGCAGCAAGAATTTGGTCTTCGTTCCATTGAGCGATGATCTTAGGATTAAAATTTCCAAATATCTCACCGAATCCACCCCATTTTGCCTCTACTACCTTCCACGAGAAACCTGCTTGAAACACCGCTTGGGTTACAATTTCAAAATAACCAGCATCTGATGTGGGTTTTTTTCTCTGAGGAATAATGATATCAGGCACATTAACTATCCGAATAATTGATAATAATAAATCTATACTTAGGCTAAATTGAAGGTTTAAAATTAAAATACTAATCGACTAGCAACTATTTCCATCAAATCAATTATTTCTAAATTTGAATTGAGATTTTTCACACCATCTTCTAGCATCGTGATGCAGAATGGACAAGATACTCCAATTTTTGATGCACCTGTGTCCTCTGCCATTGAAATCCGCATTTTGTTAATATCAGTTCCCCCTTCAGCTTCATAAAAATTACGTCCACCACCAGCACCACAACATAAAGCACGGTCTTGATTCATTTCCATCTCAACAAATGATACACCACTAAAATGTTTCATTATTTCCCTTGGACTATTGTAAATATCATTGTGACGACCAAGATAACAACTGTCATGATAGGTGAGATTCATTGCTTCAGAAGTATCTAGTTTAATTATTCCTCTTTCTAGTAATTTAGCAACATAATCAACAGCATGAATTACTTTGTAATGACCACCAAAATCTGGTAATTCATTGGCCAAATTGTTATAGCAGTGAGGACAGAACGTGATTACTTCCTTGAAATTGTAAGCATTCAATAACTCGACATTTTGTTCCATCAAAGTCTGGGCTAAATATTCATTTCCTATTCTTCTTGCTGGATCTCCAGTACATTGTTCTTCTTTTCCAAGAATTGCAAAATCAATATTTGCTGCGCGAATAATTTTGACCAGTGCTGTTGAGACCTTCTTAGCTCTCTCATCAAAAGATCCAGCGCATCCCACCCAAAGGAGTACAGGTGTATCGGGATGGTCCTTCATCAGTTTCAAATCTAATTCACCTGCCCATAAATCTCGATCAGATTTGCTTAAATTCCAAGGATTGGAATTCGTTTCTATTCCATTGAACAGATTATCCAAACCAGATGGAAATTCACTTTCAACCATTACTTGATGTCGCCTCATTCCCAATATTTTATCTATATGCTCGATAAATACTGGACATGCATCTGTACAAGCATTACAGGTAGTACATGCCCATAAAGTCTCTTGAGGTACTACAACTCCAATTAATGGTTTTATTAATTCAGGCTCTGCACGGGAATCTTCTCTCCAAATTGTAGCTTTCTCCAACAAACGTTCTCGCATGTTAAGAATTAATGCTTTTGGAGAAAGGGGTTGATCATTCAAAAATGCAGGGCATAGTTCCTGACAACGCCCACACCCAGTACAGCTGTAAAGGTCGAGCATTTGTGGCCAACGTAGGTCTTCGATTTTTGATATAGCAAAACTTCTTTTATTTTCAGAATCACCGTCAAACGCCTCCTCCATCAATTTTTCAAAATCATCCATATTCTTAGCCATGGGGTACAATCTACCTGCAGGTTTTAAATTTCCAAAGAAAACATTTATACCCGACGATAATATATGAAAATGCTTGCTTGGATAGTATTTTGGTACTCTAACATTCGTTCCAAATATATATATCAAAAAACCCCAAACAGAAAAACTATGTACCCACCAAATTATCTCTTCAATGACCTCAAGATTTCCTGTCCAAATTTCAGATAGAGCATTGGATATAGGGGGTGCAGTGGGTCTTGGATGATTACCCGAGGCAATTTCAAGAGATTCTAAAATAAATGCAAAAATAATGTGTATTCCTACTACAAATAAAATAATTGTTGCGTCCTTATTTAATCCTTTATTATGCTCCAAACGGTCTTGGAAGCGAATTGGCTTATAAACGTACCTTCTCAGAAATCCTAGTGTCAATGCAATAAGAACACCGATGCTTATAATGTCTTCAAACCAAAGTAGAGCAGTATATCCTTCACCCAGAAATGAATAAGAAAAATTCGTAAAAAATGCACGAATAAATACTTCTAATGATATTAATGAAACAAAAATAAATCCCCAGAAGATAACTAAATGACCGATACCTCCTTTTCTTCGAATCATCTTCTTTTGTCCAAATACGTTGATTAATACAAGTTTCAAACGTTTTACTAGATTACCTCTTCTTTCTGGATCGGGATTACCTCGTTTTAATACTTTATAGAGATGCCATAGAGACTCAAAAACTACATATAATGATACTGCAAGAAAAGCCGCGAATGCAGTTGCTCTAAATATGCTAAGAGTAGACACAAATTTATGGAGGAGAATATTCGATAAATATTTACGCCTGTAATCATGTAAAAATTATACTTTTGATTACAATTTAAATAATCAGACCCGTTTTAACTCAATAATATCTCCTTTTGTTTGTTGGGCAATTACAGGCCCGAGTATCTGTTTTATTACGTTTAAATTTGCATTTACATGGGATGTTTCCTCTGATATTGTATAACTTGATTCTTTTGGAGCAAATGCTAACGGTACAAGCAATTGATCGGCCATATAATTGTCAACTGAACTGAATTTATGTAGTTCATTACGGACACCCTCAACTACATCTTTCCCTATTTTTTCAGCTCTGACACCTCGTTTTCCCAAAGATGATACTCCCTTTAATGAATTTCCCATGTATTTTATTATTGCAGTTATCGATGAACCTGGATTGGAGGTTTCAACATATTTTACATATTTTTGTGTGAATTTAATTTCTGAAGACACAAAACTGGCAATTTGTCTTTCTGCAACCGAAGCTCTCTTTAAATGATTAGATGCGATACTTATTAGAGAAATTGATTCGGTTTCATTTGTGTTGAGGATAACTCCCGAAGATGAAATTGGTGATATTGTAACTTTTCCACGAGCACCTCCCTTTGGGTAAAAACCATAGTTTTGGACATCGATAACTAATTCTACGCCAAATAATTTGTATAATGGTTTTATCACATTTTCAAGATAATCAAAATTCGGACTCCAATCAGTATGTGTTCCTCCTCCTTTGAATTCAAAGCCTACTTCTAGCTTAGATGCAAATACATAATTCGATAACGCTTGGATGATAAGAGATACAGATGCAGCTGTACTTAATTCCACCTTCCCAAATTGAGGATCGCAATTAATATCTTTATTAGGTTTTACTATTATCTCTGTAGAGCCAATTTTACCCCCCTTCAAGATAGAATCAGATAGATTTGCTAATAACTCACATCCGGACAAGTGTTGTAATCTTAAACCTGGCTTTTTTCTTCTAGCTCGAATATTTGTAACCTTAATGGTTTTATTAAGTGCGATGGCAATTGGTACAGCGACGCGTAGAACAGAGCCTCCACCAATAGAACCATCGATTACAATTTCTGTATTAGTCATTCAAAGCTGTTTTAGATCGGATTTATCTATAAGATTTTTGATACCGTGCTCGAGCTCCAGGTCCACCGTATTTCTTGGATTCGGTACGTCGGATATCACCTGAGATCATAGTTCTATCATAGTCATCAAATATCTGACGTACTTCACTTAGTCCAAGGTATTTAAGTATCCCACGTGCGATGGCAATTCTTACTGCTTCTGCCCGTGATACCACTCCACCACCATGAACGCGTATTTTAACATTTAAATCATTATTGTAGTGTTCTTTGGCTAATATCAAAGGTTCCATCATCCGAATACGGGCAAATTTTGGTTCGATGGTATCTAGAGGAACACCATTAATTCGGATTATAGCTTTATCTTTGTTATCGGTCTTTAGAAAACGAGCCCTTGCTACAGCTGATCTTCTTTTACCCGAAGTTAGTATTATTTTGTCTGCCATCATCAATCACATCATTTATTTGTTTTTGGGAACCCATCCTATTGCTTTTGATAGTTCACCAACAGTCATATATCTATTGCTTAAATTTCGTTTTGCTTCGGGAACAGAGATAAACTCTTTATCAGATAAGTTTTCAGGCATATCAATATAAGCTGATAGTTTTCTATAAGCTAATTTCCCTGAACTTGTTTTCCAAGGCAACATTCCTCTTACAGTCCTTCTTAGTATCCTGTCAGGGTATCTGGGATAAAATGGTCCTCTACGTGGATTAGTATGGGTTGCACGAGCTCTTTTTTGTAAGTGAGATTCTATTAAAAAACTTTTACGTCCACTAATAATTAGACTTTGAGCGTTTACTACAGTAATTTTTTCACCAGCTAAAAGCCTTTTAGCAAGCCAAGAGCTTAATCGACCTAGTATTAATTCAGTTCCATCAATGTAAATTTCTTTGCCTTTTTCCAATGCTTTTCACCTAACCTAAGATTTTTACTCTAGATCCTCTCGGATTTTCATCTATAAGATCAACGATTGAAATTGTTCTGCCTTTTGCTGCATTAATCTTTTCTTTTGCATTCTCACTGATCGAGATTGCTGCAACAGTAACTGGATGAGAAAGTTCTCCAGTTCCTAATACTTTTCCAGGAACCACAATTAGATCGTTTTTTTCTGAGTATCTGTTTATTTTACTTATGTTTACCTCAGATCTTTGTCGGCGAGGTTTTTGTAGCTTTTTTGATATACTACGCCAAATCGGAGCTGAATGAGCATTTGAAGCTTTTCTTAACTCACGAATAAGACTCGCAACGTTTGGATCTGTTGGTCCACGCGCTTTTTTTACCATTAGTTGATCGAAATCCTCTATTATCAAATTATTTTTTGTGTTTTAAATAGTTCAGATATCGCGAATAGATGGGACTAATGAGAAGGGTATAAAATTACCGTTTTAATTGTATTACATTTTTGGGTGTTCATTAATTAGATTTCTTCGTCCCGACTAAGGGGGATACGTTCAAAAGAGGATACTTTCTTCATTAAGGCCGGATCATTTTGTACCACTTCAAGAGCCACCTGAAAACTCTCGATAAAGTTTTCTGCCATATCTTTTAATATATCCGCTGCTTTAGTTACAATATTTTCAACTGGGAGTGCACCAGATGACTCGATTAGAAAAATTATCTGATTTGGATCGCCGGTGACCATGATACAATCCTCCTCTGCCATTTCTACACATTCCATGCATAGATTGCACTTGAGCAGGTTCTTAATATTTATTGATTGATTTTTCTCATCAAAATCAAGTACATCACGAGGACATGCATCAGCGACATCTTTCGAAAACTTACTACCAGGACGAATTTCAACTGTCGGCATATACTGGAAACCGAGTGATCCTGCAGGTTGCCATTTTGAATGTTCTCTACCAATTCCAAATCGTGCAACTGCTTCTAGTATTAATCGTTGATCCCTACCCATTTTCATTATAGGAACATCATCAACAACTGGATAAACCCTGTGATCTGATGGAATTAAGTCTCTACTATAGATCGTCATCTCTGTTGTTAGGTCTGTTTCTTGAGTTAAGGTAAGGGTAACTGTACAGGCATTACATCCCACACCATTACAAACATCGCAACTATCGACAAAATTTAAGTCATCAACATCGCTATTTAGAGGTATTAGTCCTAGTCGATGGGATATGTATTCATCAAATAGAGCAGTATCATTTTCCACCATGATAACTTCTTCAATTGCAATTGTTGGAACATAACTCAATATAATTCGTCTGATAGAATTGACAAATGGTGGTATAGTCCCCGTTATAATAAATTGGATCTTATGATGAGAATCTGATGGTAATTGACGGATGTCCAATAATATCACTCTAAAATTAAATCGACAATTTACTTTATAATGTGAGTATTATAAATGAATATATAGTGATCTAAAGCATATTACTAATACTTTTTATTGGCTGTTCAGTAGTTCCTAGTAACGTATTCGTATGATTTTGCAATCAAATGTAACTAACATAAAATAAGTAAAAATCATCTAATTCAGTCTTTTATCCCATTTGTTCCATAACTTGACCCAATCGTCTTATTCCTTCCCAGATATTATTGGGTGTTGAAGCAATGAAACATAATCGCATACCATTTTTTCGATAAATTGTAGGAACAAAACTGCTGCAATCATCATCGATTGAATAGCCTGCGGTAGGATAGAATGAGCCACCTGGAACGTATAGGACATCATTTTTCATTGCCACAGGGAGCATTACCGTTGAATCAAAAGATTTTTGCTGCCATTCATGCCAAATAAAGAAGCCACCGTTGGGATCTGATCGTACTCCGGGAAGAAATCTATCTATTGCTTCCTTCATTGCTTTGCTCTGATTTGATATTGAGTAATAACTTGTGGTAGATATGTATCAATTTTAGATTGATAGTAACGGTTGGCTATTTCTTGAGTTATAGTGGGTGTACACAAATCAAGATACTCCTTGATTTTTATGAATTGTTTCCTTATAAATTCAGGCATTATCGAATACCCGATTCGTAAAACTGCTACCTCCTTAGAAGTCGTACAAGTATAAATCACTCGATTATTATCCTTATCAAACTTTTTTATTGGTGGGTTTTGTTTTATGATTTCTTTTTCAAATTGGATTTCTTTGTAGGCTGTATCCTCGATAATGAGTATGTTCCAAGTCTCACAAATATCATAAATCTGCTTTTTACGTGATTGGGACATTGTAATTCCTTCAGGATTACTCGAGTAGGATTGGATGTAAAGTATCTTTGGTCTACGTGCAAATACTTCTTGGGATATTTCGCAAGCAGATTCAATTGCTTCAGGTATCATTCCATATTCAACAGAAGGTATTGTTATTAAATTTGATTTAACTATTGATGACGGTCCAATGAAGCCCAAATACGTAGGTCTTGAAACAAGTATTATATCCTGAGGATTAATAATTGTCCTTAATAGCCCATATAAGGTTTGTTGGGATCAAGTTGTTATAATAACATCTTTCCAACCATCATTGGAGGATATTGAGATCCCTTCTCTTTTATTTAGACGGGATGCCAAAATACGCCTTAACGGTTTGTACCCCTCAGGTGGACCATAATTAAATATTGGATGCTCAGCAAGTATTCTATTCTTTTGTATTTGGCAGTATAATTCCTCGTCTGTAATTTCTTTCAATATCTCTCCCAAAGCTTCAAGCGGAATACTTCCTGGTTTTCCTCCTGCAAAATAGTACCTAGGTGAGTATTTAAGTAACCTACGGATTTCCGATTCGGGAACTCTTTGAGTCCAATTAGTTAAAGGTAAATGCTCGTAATTTTCAAGCTGGTTTATATTTTACATCACTCTTTTTTTAGAAATATACTTTAAAATCCTCCTTAATGGTTCGCAACGCAAGATTACTTGAGGTTCTTTGAATATTAGGTATACCTATAATTCGATGAATTGTTTTATCTAAATGTTGCCTATTGCGAAATCTGCCAACTGCAGTAATATCATAATTGCCAGTTACGTTATATATTGCTACAAGTTCTGGTATCTTAATTAATTCTTTATTAATTTCATCAAGATAAGGAACATTGATTTGAATGCTTATGATTACGGTCAGATCAAAGCCAATCATCTCTGGATTTACCTGAATTGTCCAATTAGAAATAATTCCATTATTTATCATCCGTTGAATGCGATTTGCGATAGTGCTCTTTGATCTACCGCGATTATTTGCAATATCCTCGTATTTTTGCTTTCCATCGTTCTGAAGCGATAATAATATGTAACGATCCAAATCATCCAATTTTATTGACGACTCCATCACAACACGTCCCATTTAAGACACAGTATTAGTAATATAAAAAGATATTTGGCGGAACTGCCGATCCTATTAAAAATGCTGAACAGAAGAACGATTTTACCAAATATTACTGAACCTAGTTCGATATTTCCCCTATCTAGTATCTATTAACAATTCATCAACCAAGCCATCAATTATGTTGAGTGTATCTTTTAATTCAATTCTAACAAATTTCCGCTGATTTGAGAGAGAAGAGAGATTCAATTTTTTTACTTCATCATGTGCGATTTTACTAAATTGAGACATTTCTTGGTGCAAATTATTTGATCGGTCAAATCTAGGAATTGGAAATTCCAAAGGTGTGCGATTTATAGCTCTTGGACCTCCTAAACCATGGGGTTGAAGAGGTTTGATTAGTTTGTTCAATGTATTGCTATTAAGTATAGAACATAAATAATTGAGTTCAGAAAGAGAGTTGGATTCAAAAATCCAAGTTTTTACATCAGCAATGAAATCATGATGAAATTTTTTCTTGATTTGCTTCCGGTCTATAATACAGGCGCATAAATTTGTACCATCTGCTGCCTGCAGTAGAATATACCTCTTACTAGTATCTTGTCTAGACAATAAACCATTGTAATCCAATCTTTTATTTAATTTAGGAAATAATTTGGCTGACCTTTTGGTATAATTATTCTTCCAATAATTTTCGGTTTTGTTGAACCAGATAATGGAAATTGGATCTAGATCTTCTAGAGTTAAAATATTAAATGTAACATCACTATTAGAATTGGTTATAGGTAGTATAACGGGTCTAAGCCGGGTATATGCAAATGGTACCATATCAACCGGAAGTAATGTGTAGAATAAGAACTCAGAACTAATTTTTCCACTATCATTAAATCCAGTCCAGGGAGCCTTTGACTTTATTTGTTGGGAGGTATTTATTCTAATGTATTTATTTGATTCAGTTTCAATATCGACAAAGTAAAGTGTTCTTGGAAAAATACTCGCACCGGTTTTAAATTTAGAGTAATACCATGATTTTTGCATGTTGTGGGGACGGGGATCATAATATTCTCCATCCTTAATATTTAATTTGAGATCTTTGAAAGTAGCATTGTTGGGTATACTTGCATTAATATGCTGAATTTTCACAGGATATTCGGTCTTTTTACCCCTTACTCCTATTAAAACACAGGCAGGATTCCCGAATAATGGTTTAACATATTGAAGATCTAGAATTTTGGAAATTTTAATTAGTGGATTTCTAAATTCACGAAAGAGTTTGAGGTGTTTAGTGCCCATAATAACGCTTTTTGGCATAATATAGCCAACAATTCCATTTTTATGTAGATACTTATCCACAGTCATACAAAAAAATAACGCAGCTATTTCTAATTGGGAAAACAGATGCATTTCATTTCTTGATAATATCTGGAATTTGAACGCTTCTTCTTTCAAGAACTCTTTATAATCCTCGTTTCTAATATATCTCATTACTCCCCAAGGAGGATTACCAACTACCAAGTCATATCGTTGACCTGTTAGTTTGTGTTTATAAGTATCTTCTAAGATAATGGGATTCGGTAAATTGCCAATAACATCGATTGGAACATTTACGATTCTTTTATTCAGGGCTAATAGATAGTTTGCCCTTGACATATATACTGCTATTGGATTATTATCTATGCCATGGATATTGTTCAGGAGATTTTTTAGGGAGAGATTTTTTGCGAGATTGTGATTTATAAAATTAATTAAAAATGTCCCTGAACCACAAGCTGGATCCAAAATACGATAATTATCAGAATCAGACAAAGTTTTATTAATTTCTAGATTAGCTATTTGACCAATTATATACTTGCTTAGCCAATTTGGAGTATAATATTCACCTGTTTTTTCGAGCCTACATGTTGATATTATATCCTCGTATAGATGATAGAAAATATCTTCTTCAACATTCTTGATTGTGAATCTATTTAGTACATCCAAAACATTCTTATTTATTTTTGTCAATGATGAATTATTTTCAGATAAATATATCCAATGTAAAAATGTGTACTCTGGATTATCCTTTAACTTCAAAGATTTGATAAGTTTTAATTCATCACGTTTTTGGTCAGTGATTTTCAGCGCATTTAAGTATAACTCAATAATTTCATTTATTATCATTAATAGGTAAATATGGTTGAAGTATAAGTCAAGAGGTCTTTTAATTTCCCCATAAATTTTCCTAACTTGATGCCCCCAATCATTATAGTAATGATGGTATTTTTTATGATCCCAGGAAATACCTAAGTCCTGTCTAATTTTAATGAAAATTACGGTGTTCTTACCAAAATTGGATACTAGAGATAATGAATTAATTTTAGTATATTTCACCAGTTTAAAGATATTTTTTGCAATTTTTAAAGGGATTGCAACTTTAATATTTTGTTAAAAAATTCTGTAATTGATTGGGTCAAAATCGATTTACTTTTTTTACTGATAAAAATGATCAATCTATGCCACATGAATTAAAATCTTTAGAAGACCTAACGGATGAAATTTTAAATCGGACTATCGCAGTACTCACTAAGAGATCTGGTGAATATGTAAAGTTTAAAATTCGGACCAAAAAAACTCTATTTACACTTAAAGTTAAACCTGATGAAGCTAGTGGAGTTGAAAATAAGATTAATAGCAGTGATCGCCCAATTGAAATAATTCCACAATAGATTCAACAGACTCTGTAAAGTGATTTTTCTGTTTCGATAATATTATATTTGAAAAGGCTTTAAACCATTTTTATTAGAATTCTACCATTCCTTCTTCTACTGTATCACTCAACAGTTTCATATAGATTACTCCGACAACTGTAATCGATAACAGAAGACCAACAAATAATTCCATTTGACCGGTATCCCAGTGATCCATCTCTGGTAAACTATCCGCTCTGTTACCTGCTCCACTCACACCTACGCCAAACAATATATCAGTTATTGCAAGCGCTAGCATGTATGCTGCAAAGTACAAGATAGGTGCTGATAGGACTGCAAAAATTAATCCGTTTTTTAAGACTATACCAATTGGTGCCATATTGAATTACCCTCTAATCATTCTTCCTTTAACATTATAATAGGATAATAGTTCATATAATTAATACAGATAAAAAACTTACCAATTAAATTAATGTTAAAGATGGTTCTAAAAAATTTTATACAACTTTATTTCAACTTAAAATAAATGATATTTACCTGTTTTGGAAATTTGTTTTTTATTCCTTTTTAGTTGGGACGTTACATAAAGCCCCCATTGCTGGAATATTATCGACTTCTTCAACTTCCATTTTATCCCAGGGTTGATTATTACCATCAATTAAATCTCTAATTTCTTCATCATCTCCCACAAATTCTGGCACTTCAGGACGTACCCATTTACTACCTTTTGCAATTTTTTCCTGTAACTTAGTCACAGCAAAAATTAATGCTTCTGGTCGCACAGGACATCCAGGGATATAAACGTCGATAGGTATAATTTCATCAGCCCCTCCGATGACAGCATAACTTTGATAGTATTTACCACCAGTTGATGCACATTCCCCCATGGCAATCGCCCATTTTGGTTCTGGAATCTGTTCCCAAAGTAATCTAAGACGGGGTGCTACTTTATGACTTATTGGACCATTTACCACGATTGCATCCGACTGTCTTGGAGAAGGACGAAAGATCATTCCGAACCGTTCTGTATCAAATCGTCCAGTCCCAGCGGCCATCATCTCTAGTGCACAACACATAATGCCAAAAGTGAGTGGCCAAAGTGAACTTCGGTAAGCCCAGTTTTTTCTTCCTTCAATAAAATTATTTATCACTTGAAAACCCAACTACCAATACTCCTTAGATATTAACAAGGCATTTATTTTCTAGTCACATTAAAATTTACTCATAAACGAATTTTTGATTATCAAATGAATTATCAAATTTACACGTTTTTACATTATCTTGACTAATTATATTTTCAATTTCTATATCCTCAATGGGAGCATAATTTTTCGGTAATTTGACTACCTCATTCATAATTATTTCGCAAAATTTCCCCCCTTTATCAATAAAAAAACCGAGCAATTCGTTAACATTAGATAATTCCCCTCCATGCTTTTCAGCAGAAATCTGTGTGGAAACTTTGTGAATTTCGCTACTATTACTGATAGAATATTTTTCTCCTTGTTTTTTGATATCCTGGTCTTTAAGCATTGAATGAAATTTGATCAAGCGTTCATCATTAATTTCCCAGTTTTCCCTAATAGCTATTTCTAATGCTTCATCAAATAAGATGTGAATCAACTTACGTATGTTAGAATTGTTCAAACCTAAAGGATAGGGTTTTTTGACCAAGGCGAGAACAGGACTCACAACATTAAGAATTAGCTTTTTCCTGGCTTCATTATTTATATTATCGGATTTTTTTACATCTAAAACTTGATTCAAAATTTCATGAATAGTATTGAGATGATTTGTACTTGCAGAAGACTTGTTGGGAACTCCTAGATATGTAGGACCTTGATTGTGGTACAAGACTGTAGAATTATTAATTAATGTCGCACTCCACCATACAACCCCTTGTATCAAGTTTGGAGCGTTCTTAAATTTATGTTGAAATTCATATATTATCAATGATGGGGCAACCAATCCATTTTGTAATGTAACAATGATTGTTGATTCTTTTACCTCACAGTGATTTAATATAAAATTAATAATACTTTTTGTTTGTTGAGCTTGAACAGTGATAAATATAATGTCTGCAGATATTTTACTTAGTTTTTTTTCTTTTTTCCCAGAATTGCTAAGTTTGGAAGAGATATGAATAATTAAATCTGCGTAAAATTTCTCTAAACCAATTATTGAAACTTTTTGAATCCCAGAATCACCATTTCGCCTCAAAAGTTCCACAGAAAAACCTGCACGATTTAATAGCAAACCCGTAACTGTTCCAATGCTCCCAGCACCTGCTACAAGGATCGATTTATTGAAATTTGAAGATTTCTCATTCATATCTATCAATAATATTAGACAGAATAACAAAGGTTTTTTGACTTTGTAAACTATTGTATATTTGTGTCGAATTCTTTTGTCAAGGTCATTGATGTGCAAATACTTACACTCGCGACCAGTGATGGATTACCTGATGAAAGAGCAAAACCCATATTAAGATTCGAATTAGATGATGCTAGACAATTTTTTATGGTAAATATCCCCAGCGATATTGCCTTTAATTTGAGTATCCACATTAATGATCAACCTTCACCTGATTCGAGATTGCAAATCCATGAATTAATTGGAGAATTGGCGATAGTTAAAAAAGTAGAGATTGATATGTTTGTCCCGGGTCAAGATGTATATCAAGCCACTGTTGAACTAATACCCGAGGGATTTGAACGCTCCATTAGATTACAAATGGTTCCATCTCATGCTACCCTTCTTGCTGTTGTAAATGATGCACCAATCTTCATTGAGGAAGAATTAGTCAAGAAATCAGAGGAATCGATGAAAAGTCAAACATAAAATCATTTATTTTTTAACCTAAATTAAACACATTCAATTTTATGAGAACATCAGCTAAGGCTTTAATTTGAGGGAATAGTCATTATATTTTAATCCGTTAGAGATTTTTTGATTAAACCCATTTCTACAAGATTTTTAATATGTTCTTTGATTTTATCCTCATTATCTTCTTGTAAAATTGCCATTCCAGATTGAGTGAATAAACTCAAACTGTCAAATATACTTGCGATGCTAATTATTTTTTTATCCTTCAATTGAAAGTACATTGAATTATCTACCATAAATTGCTCTCCTGAAGGCAAAAATACTCCTAATTTCTTAATTGGAGTCCCTGTTGCGATTCCAAATACAGCAATTCGATCATTATCTGCAATTATTTGTCAAATTTCATAGTTAAAATCAGGCATTGCATCTTTATATATTTGGATCAAGGTTTGTGTAAACTCAACTTGATCTTTAGATTCAAGAAATTGTGGTTCCTTAAATGTAAACCATTGAAACGATGAATTTGATACCACTCGGTCAGTTTCACTAATATTTTGAACATATGTATCAAATTCTGGATGAAATATTTCTTCAATGATCTCAATCCTCTTTTTATTTACTATCTCTTCAATAAATAATTTTACAATTTTAATATTCTCTTCCTTACTCACAAAGGTAAAATTTGAGGATCATATTTTAATTTCTTTTGTCACAAATGGTTCACAGGACATAACTATTCGCGGAATAATTCATATAACTATTATTAGGTCATCTTAGTAATTTTACACTTTCAAAACAGTCCAACCATTCATATTATATTCTAGAATATTCATAATGATTTGAAGGCAATGGCAACCAAGGAAGTTGGTGAAGAGGATAAGAATGTCGAATATCCAGACAGTTTTACATTAGATACCGAATTCAAACCCAAAGGAGATCAACCCGAAGCTATAAAGCAGTTGATCGATGGCTTCAAACATAATGCAAGAAAACAGACCCTGCTAGGTACTACTGGATCAGGCAAGACATTACCTGTGCCCATGTCATTCAATCCATAAACAAACCAACTTTGGTTGTGGCCCATAACAAAACTCTTGCTGCTCAATTATTTGCCGAGTTCTCCATGTTATTTCCCAAGGCAGCAGTGGAATATTTTGTCAGTTTTTATGATTATTATCAACCGGAGGCTTACCTTCCCACCAAAGACCTATACATTGCCAAAGACTTCAGTATTAATGATGAGATTGAGAGGTTAAGGAATTCCACCACCAGGGCACTGGCAGAAAGAAAAGATGTGATTGTTGTTGCTTCGGTTTCCTGTATTTACAACGTGGGGCTACCTGAGACCTATAGAAATGCAACTATTGACATTGAGGTGGGAATGGAGATGAGCAGAGATAATTTTTTGAGTAAACTGGTAAGTATTCAGTACACTAGAAATGAAGTTGATTTTAAGTCCAAAACATTCCGGGCAAAGGGTGACCGGGTAGAGATCAATCCAATCTATCAGGAACAAGGGATTCGGGTTGAATTCTTTGGCGATGAGATAGAAGCAATCAGTATTTTTGATCCAACTACCGGAGAGAGAATATACCGGAAGAAAAAATTAACCGTATTTCCTGCGACTCAGTACCTCACCCAGGAAGATATGATAGATAGTGCAGTCAGGGAAATCCGTGAAGAACTGGTGGAGAGGGCAAATGAGTTGGAAGCTGCCAATCAATTAGTAGCTAATGAGAGATTGATACAGAGAACCAATTATGATCTGGAGCAGCTAGAGCAAACCGGGTACTGTCCTGGAATTGAGAATTATTCCCGGTTTTTTGATGGTAGAAATGCTGGGGATCCACCTTATACGTTGATAGATCATTTTCCTGATGATTTCTTTATGATAATTGATGAAAGCCACCAAACCATACCGCAAGTGCACGGTATGTATGGCGGAGATTTTTCGCGTAAGCTCAACTTGATCAATCATGGATTCAGATTGCCTAGTGCATAT
>CAZRLL010000050.1:0-19891 GCA_964600735.1 uncultured archaeon | reverse complement strand
TAGATAGGGCGCGATCACGAATATTCTCGCGTATATACTTTTTCGTCCATGAATGAATTTGTGAGTAAATTTAAAATTCGCATTCCAATATTACAAAATTTAATTGGTTTGATAATAACTAAAGGTCCACCAATGATCATGATCTTCTACGTAGTAATATTGGTGTCCAGAATACACCGATGAATAAGGCTAGTAGTATTACAACGCTCACAATATTTCCCAGTAGACCTGGATCTTCATTACCGTCTCCATTACTTTTGGTTACGGTGGTTTGACTTTCTGTGGTAGAGGTCGTATCAACTGATGATGTAACAGGTTCGGGAATAGTAATAGCAGAATCAATTACTATTGATAAATCAATATTATTGGTTACCCTAAATGTTACTGTATAATCGCCCGCGGCGTAAGTCGAAACATCCAACTTATAGGTTGTATTATCGTTTTCTAGTGTGATTTCTTGGTAAGTGGCACCATCAATTGACAACTCCACCTGTTTGATTCCTGTGGGGTCAATTATATCAAAGGTAAAATTTGCCCAATTTGAATTAATATTTGTATCTTCTAAGGTCATCTTGGGTGGTTTTGGACCTGATGCTTCGATTACTTCAACTCTAACCTGTCCTCTTATCCAATAAAAATATAGGTCCGCAGTCGATCCTGCAACCGCATATACCACTAGCGAATAATTTCCAGGTGTATTTGGTGCAGTGAAGGTTGCAATATACGGTAATACCGAATATCCACTTGTATTTAATAAATGGGTTTCATAGATGGTCAAATCGTTGGTAAACTTGCCATTATCCTCGTCCATGGCATTGAAGCCTATTGATAAATTATTATCTGATGATGTAATATCTTCACCAAATTCTACAACACGGGCTGCGATTGCGAATGTATCTCCCTCTTCTACCGTTATCCAGGAACTATTGAAAAATATTGATCCACTAACCTCTTCATTTGTTCCACCTGCATGACAAACACCAGGATCCACTCCCGGACGCCATTGATCAAAGTAATTTAAAGATTTATCACTTTTTACGGAGGCTAAGGCAAAACCTGCGATAAGTAGCACCAATACAAATATTGTCTTCCATCTCATTTAGTCTCACTCCATTAAAACGGCAATAACCAACCCAGACCAAGTGTATCAAGTATTGAGTGGCCATATGTGTATCTACCACCAGCACCTGATATCAACATGGTCAAGAAAGCTGCTACTGCCATTGGTGTCAGGTATAGCAAGGGTATTATTCTTGATCTGCCGAATATTGGTTTTTTGACGAATAAAGCCATGTAAAACTTCAATCCAAATGGAGATAGGAGAATAAAAAAGACATATATTGTTAATTTTATTTTGAACAAGAGAATTTCTGAACTAACTGCAGCCTCTAATGATCCTGCTGATCTCAATCCAGTCAAACCTGCAATAATTAGGCTGATTTCTCCCATAAATATCATTATCCAGCTGGCAAAACCATACCGATCGATCATGGATTCAGTGTAATTTTCCCACCATTCGTTAAACCAGCTCTTATTTTTAAAAATGTCCCTGAATACCGCAAATGCCAGTGCTGATGCACCAGCTAGAAATCCCATCATAATACCTATAATAGGGAAATGAATTACAGCCGGATGACCAGATACTAACAACTCATCAAGAACTTGCAATATGTCAACCATTATTTCCCCATCTCCTCTTCTTTTTCTTTATTAATAATATACATTGTCGGAAAATATACAAACATGTAGGTAAATGTTCCTATTAGTAGTCCGATTGATATATATTTGAGAAAAATTCCATTAGCATCTAAATCCTCTTCAACAGGGATGATGATATTTGTAATGCCAGAACCACCAATTACCTTATTTGAGAGGATAAATGCCATTACAACAGGATCATTTTGCTTGTGGAACACATTACTTGCCAGCATCACATGAACATTTTCACCAACTGAAAAAACAACATCCTTTCCTTGAATATCGCCAGTATCCTTTGCTCTCTGGATCTCCCAAGCAATGTAATCTGGGGCACCGTCTGTATCATTGACAAGAATCCTCTCCCATGATAAATCATCAACAAGATCTTGCCTGGCAAGATCTCCCTCTGTTCCATCAGAAATTCCATCACCTAATACACTGATTTGTTCGGTACTACCAAAAATCCACATATCGTCTCCGGAGTGCATACCCCCCATGTCAGCACCCGGTTCAACAGTTAATTCAGTGTCCCATTGCATAGCTACCCATACGAAATCTGTAACATCATGTTTTATTAGGAAATAAACTGTATCATCACCGTAGATGCTTGCAATTTTTCCCTTTTCACCAAAAGCTGAAACCGGATAATTAATGACGGTATCCCATACGTCTGACAATTCTCCATCACCGATTTTCACTAGCGAACTCTTCATATTGAGTGATTTTGAGTCCTCGGATCCAGTCGAATTATAAGAAAGAAAGTCTCCCGAAGATCTGATACTTAAATTTAAACTGGATTCACCATTACTCGTGATTATATTTAGAGGTATAACCAAAGTCGCAATTAAAATAATCATTACCATATATTTGATTGAGTTAGTGGTCATTTCTACTATTATATTCCAAGCAAGATTATTATATAAGATTTCCCATAAATCGAATAATTTCTTGAGAAAGATATTTTATTTTGGCATTTCAATACAACAAATTGCGTTTTTTGTAGATAATTGCACAACTAAATTGTGAAAAAATCCAAATATTTTGGTTATTTGGGTGACTGATGATTCTGCGAAATTTTACCAATTCAGGAGGTAATTCGTTATTTCTGGCGGTTTGACCTTAACAAACATCTGTTTTACATTATAAATGATGTTATTTATATGTTTGAATTCATAAAATTTCAATTAATATGTTAAAATTGCACAATTAAAAATCATTTAACATGATTTATCTGTAAGATGTAATATGTCGCGGGAATAGTGGTGATAAAAAATAAAATACCGTTCAATACTAAATAACTAGAAGAACTCTTACTTATGGGTGTTCGATATTAAAATTAATGGTCGTTATGGTCCATATTCGTATCAAAGTAGATATGTGACAAATCTGATGTGTAAATTATTGCAGATTTATTGATTTGTTCATAATTATTGAAAATGTAATAATGTGTATATAAATTAATAATTACGTTAATAATCCTAGATTCGCGAGAATTATCGAATAAATACATAATAAGAAGTGGTAATAGCATAAAATAAGTTAAATATAATAAAATACACAGTAATAATGAAAAATCAGCGACAAATGTATATCATGCTACTTGTAAAAATATATTCAATAATATAAAGCTTGAGTGCTTGATAATTCAAAAAATGATATATATTACAAACATCCGATTAATGAATCAATAAAATGATGCATATTCATATATCCGAAATCAGAAAATCTAATCAAAAATAATATAATCGCACAAATAAAATAAAAAATTAATGAAAAATCCAAAATAATCAAGAATAACAGGAATAATGATGATAAAAAAAATATAAATAATCAAAAAAATTCTGAAGTATTCAAGATTTAAATATAATAAAACGAATATCTATACAGGAACTTGGATATAGTTTACTTAATATGAAAGTTTGGATAGCAACTACCAAAATTTAGTGGAAATAATAATACATTCCGGGTATTAAATTGCTCGTTATAGGCATAATAGAGCACCCTTATCGAAGATTCGGGAGTTTAAGCTGACCCTATACCAGGTTCCAATGCCCTACGGCTTTCACCGTAGGGTACCAATCTTATCTCATGGATTGGTAAAACACATAACCTGGTGATAGACAAAATGAAAAAAACTTTGATAATCAGTTTGATGATTGTATTGCTAAGTGCAATATTCACAACGTCAACCCAAGCAGATCAAATGGCTGGATTTATTGGTTCATCAATTCCCTTAAAGGATGTAAATCCAAATGATGGACGGATTGAACCTGGATGGGCTGATGTGAAAATCTTTCAAGACCTAATGGAATTTGGATCCGATGGTCAGGTAAAATTTGCTAACAATGGAACTCATTTATTTGCGTTACTCACAACCTCGATTGATATCGGTTGGATCTCCATTGAATTCAATGCTGATAATTTGGATTGTATGGACGAAAATAATGATGGTTGGACATTTTATATCAATGCCCAAAGTGGAGAAGTTGAGGCCCAAGATGTATATTTTATTGGATCAGACTACCCAATAGAGGACATACAAAATGACTTAAAATTTGAGACTTTAATCACCGGTAATTTAATGCAAATCGAAATAATTAGAGCATTTAATACCGGAGATGGCAGTGGTAAAGATACTATTTTTAGCAATGGAACCCTTGCCTACCTTAGATTTGCTTCAAAAGCGTATCATTATAGTAGTGAAACCATATATTATCTCTCAATTCAAATCTCTGAAACAGGTGGAATTGAAGAACTAGTAATTATGGAAGATACGGACTGGGATAAATTGAAGTTGATAATACTACAATTGGGAATTCTCGGTGCATTGTTATTCATATCTGCTCATATTGGAGTTAGAGTGATAAATCGACCCTTACAACATGGGAATCGAATTGTAAATTCTACGTGGAAAGCCCCAAGCTTCAAGGAGAGACTTCACGAAATTACTGCCCCAGATCAAATTATAGCCTCAGAAGAGCCAGATATCCCCAAATCACCAGTAAAGTCAAATATAAAAAGGAGTTGGTAAATAAATGTCAAATATAGAACAGGAAATAATTAGACGGCCTAGGGTAGAAATTCCTGAAGATTTTGATACACAAAAATTTGTGATAATGCCTGATGAGGGTCCAGATTACATAATTGCTAAGCGATATACAGCAATGCAAAGGACTCAGCACTGGGTAAATGCTTTTGCAATGGTTTTGTTTGTTATTACGGGTCTGATGGTCTTTTTTGGTGAATATAATTTTGTTGGCTACAAGAGCACCCAGCTATTTCATGTGTATTTGGGAGTTTTTATTGCCTTTTGGAGTGTAGCACTTTACATTAACATCCTCGCAGCAGAGAAAAAATTCAGAGATGTAATCCCAACGCCACGTGATATTCTAGATTTGTGTATTATTGTACTCTGTTGTCTAGGTATTTGGTCTGATGATAAATATCCTCATTATGATTATTATGATCCTGAAAATAAAAAATATATCATGAAATATCACCCAACCCAAAAATGCTTGGCTTTTATGAATTTCATGATGTTAATACTAATTGGTGCTACTGGTTTTGTAATGTATGACAATTTAGATCCTGGAAAACTTGAGTTACTTGCGGTGGTAAGTGGCTTTATTGTGGATCCAATTGTAAAATTAACTAATACCAATGTAAGATTTGTACATTTTAGTGTCTTTGTATATTTTGTTTCTTCGACAATGATACATATCTATTTCACCATGCTGAAACCAAATAGAGAACGGCTCAAGGGAATGGTATTAGGAAGTGAAAAAATACCAATTAATCGACTTGAGCAATAATTCAAATCATCATAATTATCTAAAACTAAATTAATTTATTAAGAGAAATAAGCCCTTAATTATCGATGACTTTTATTAATCTCATGACTCATTGAATTAAAGAGTAATTAAGATGGATAAATATTTACAAGAGACCAATTATATTGATTATAATAATTTAATAATCTCGGAAATTATTGATTCATTAGATTTAAAGAGCGATGATAAATTAAATCAGGCAAAGAAAATATTTTATCATGTCCGGGATTCAACAAAATATTCAGTAAAAATCATCTCATTCTCTCCACAGGTCTTTAAAGCTAGCTATTCTCTAAGCCAAGAATACTCTTTTTGTGTTCCTAAAGCTTTGGCTTTGTGTGCACTTAGCCGGGCAGTAGGCATACCGAGTAGAATCCATTTGGTAGATTTCATCAATCATCGACTATCACAAAAACTTACTGAATTATGGGGAACAAACATGATGGTCGGGCACTGTTATTCAGAGTTATATTTGGATGGACAATGGATCAAAGCAACCCCAGCCTTGGATATTGAAACCTGCACTCGCCATGGCTTTATACCAGTAGAATTTGATGGTATCAACGATGGATTGTTAAAATCTATTGACAATAAAGGCAATTTACACGCAGAATATGTCAAGGATCACGGTGTCTATGCTGATCTTCCATATGAGTTTTTGATGAATCTATTTGAAAATGCTTATGGAAAGATGGATGAAAACGGGATCGTTAATCTATTTACCAATCAGACACCAACATTCGATTCAAACTAGTGAAAAATTGACCTCTAAGAACTCCATAAAATCTTGCATACTATTGCAAATCAAATCCGGTTCAGCTAAGACCAAATCATTTTTAGTATATTTTTGAGGTATGCCAATAGATACTATTCCAGCAGCTTTTGCAGCCTCAATATCGTATCTGGTATCACCAACAAACCAAATTTTACCTTTATTTTTTTTATTCAAAATAATTTTCATCTGCTCTAAAGCATGAAAAATGGGTTCGGGAGAGGGCTTTCTTTTTTCTAAATCTTCTGCACCTACTATCGCAGTAAAATGACGCAGTAGATTTCCCTTTTCCAGAAGAACTTTGGCAGTTTTACCCTTATTTGATGTACAAATTCCTATTTTTATTTTTGCGATTACCAGTTTATGTATTAATTTTCTGGTTCCTGGGAACAAATCAGGTGGTTGATTAAGTTCTGTTGCATATATTCCAAAGTAATCCCAAAAATAATGATCTATCTTAACTAGCTGCCCTTCTGGGACTCCCAAAGCTCTTGCTGTATCATAAGTACTCCGTCCTGCTAATGTTGCAATAAATTCCCTATCTTTCGTTGGAAATCCGTTACTCACTAATGCATTATAATATGCATCAACTACAATGTGAGAACTATCAACAATTGTACCATCCAAATCAAACAAAACCACAACGGGTTTTGATAATGATACCATCTTGCTATATGGTCAACTCAATTAAGTTGAATCTGCAATATTTATAATTACTTTAGAAACACTGGTTTTACATATTTTTCTTACACCATGGTTTCCTGGTTCATATCTAGATTCAATTAGTTTTGCTTTTTCCAATTGTTTTACTTGTGCACTAATGTTTGCTTCTGTTTGATTTAAAGCCTCAGCTAATCGTGAAATATCATGCTCCCGTTCCGAAAGGAGTTTTAGTATTTGATAACGTGTTTGACTAGCTATCGCCTTGGTAACGCTAACTATTTGTTCTCGTTCAGTTAAGTGAAATTCATTCATTTTATGTCAATCCTTTAATGATCGACTGATTGTTTCTTTAATTAACTTTATCATTATATATTATATTAAACTGAAATTTACTGATAATATTCAAATAATATTCCTGATTTTAGAACATTCATTAACTATTTCATTAACTGCTAAGTAAATTATCAAAGTTGATTATTAATTAATAATTTAAGAAATGGCATTATGGAACGATGTAGCCGTAAACCAAATCTTCAAATTATTTATTGCTATAAAATGTAGTTTATCGAATATAATAATTAATCCAATTATTATTTGAAATTAATAATATTTATCTAATAATAATCTTAGATTAAATATGAATGCAACTGACAGACATTCAGGATCTGATTGTTAAGGGGAAATTGGATGTAGCTCTGTTGGAAATTGGAAAATTAAAAGGCATTCAACAATTCTACGGGAGCCTATTGAATTGTAAGATTTTTGAAAGAATGGGAAAATATGAAGAATCTTTGGTATTAGCCACCAAAACAGTAGAAGAGGGTAGGAAAAATGGGGATTTTTCGCTTGAATTAAGTGCAAGAATTGCTCAATCTTATGCGTTGATCAGTGTCAACAAATTTGATGAAGCACTTAATATTATTGAAATTGGTGAAAATTTACTTCAAAAAAGCATTTCTAATGATCAAATCTCTCTTGATAATTTTGATGCGAATTTTAAGAATTTGAAGGGGTTAACCCTGAGATATCAAGGTAAATTGAAAGATGCACTAAAAAATTATGAAGCTAGTTTAAATATTCGGAAAAACCTAAAAATTCGGAGGGAAGAAGCAATGACTTTGCAGAATATTGCAACTGTATACCAATTACAGGGTGAATTGATTAAATCATTAGAATACAATCTTCTTGCGTTAAAAATATTTGAAGAGTTTGATGATCAGCGGTCTCTTGCTTATACTTATCATGATATTGGACTTATTCATTGGACTAATGGTGAACTGGAAATTGCTCTTGATTTTTTAAAAAATAGCCTCTCAATTAGACAAGAAATTGGAGATTTATTCACAATAATAGATACTTTGTACTATTTAATACAAATAAATCTAGAAATGGATAACAAAACAAATGCAATTCAATATCAAGAAAAACTGGAAGAATACTATCAGAAAGCACATAATAAAAGAAGTACTATTAGACATCAACTGGCAAAAGCTTTAATTTTAAAATCAAATGATCGTATTATCCAAACTGCTGAAGCACAACAAATATTCCTTAAACTTAGTCAAGACCCAAATGTTGATCATGAGTTTGTAATATTTGCCATGCTAAATTTATGTGAACTGCTAATTTCAGAATTGAAAGCTTATAAAAATGAAAATATTCTATCTGAAGTTTTAGAGTTGTCAAATAAATTACTTAATATCGCAAAAGTACAAGATTTACACTCATTATTGGCCCATACTTACATCCTTCAATCACGACTTGCTTTATTAGAATTGGATGTGACTAAGGCTCAATATTTGCTGACGAAGGCTGAATTAACGGCTAATAAGAAAAATATGGAAAATCTCGCCATGAAAATTTCGGATGAATATGATGCGATAATTGACCGCAGAAAATGGGAAAAATTAAAGTCTAGCAAAGCTCCGTTAGTAGAAAGAGTAGAAAAATCCCAATTAGATGAAATCCTAGCCGAGATGATTAAAAAACATAAGGAAGAAAAATTCGAATCGATCGATGAAATTCCAATTTTGTTGTTAATTTTGAATCAAAGTGGAATAACCATCTATTCCAAAAGATTTGATTTTGAAACTCAGGTAAGTGAACAACTAATTGGGGGCTTTCTAACTGCAAGCAGTGCAGGTATGACACAAGCATTATCTGGACAAGGGTCTATTGAAAGGATAAAATATGGGGATCATGTAATGATTTTTAAAAATACCGCAAAATTAACCTTTTGCTATGTATTTCAGGGAAAATCATATTTGGCAATACAACATTTAAATAAGTTCATTGAACAAATAAGTCTATCAAATACAAGGTGGAAAACGATTAATGCGAAAGTACCTAAGCCAAAATTGATTGAAAATTTGTTAAAAGAATTTGTTCATGATAATTTCCCAATCAGCTAAACTTTAATTACAATTAATAATCCTTGGAGTAAGATTTTAACCAATCTATTATTGCATGAATTGTATCAAAAGCTCGAATTGTTTGAGTTTTCCTCGGATCAATTTTTTCTCCAGCGAGTTTTTCTGCCCATCCTCCACCTGATGAATAAACAGCAATTGGCTTGTTGAATTCCCAGGCAAGTGTTAATTCGTTTAATGTACCAGCTCCTCCACCAATAGCGATTACTGCATCAGAATTAAGAATGATTAATCTATTACGACCACTCCCCATATCTGTCACAATCGTTATTCCAGAAAAAGTGTTGCCAATCGCAATGTCAGGTACAGGTAGTATTCCAATTACAGATTTCTCCACAAATTTCAATGATTCTTTGGCACCTTTTGCAATGGCTTCCATCACTCCTCCCATCCCCCCATTAATTATCTCAAATCCCTCATCTACTAAAATTTTTCCCAGTTTAAAAGCAAATTCTCGCTGATTTTTTGTTACCAAACCTTCACTAGAGCCGATTACTGCAATCCTCATGATTTAAACTCCTTTTATTTTTTCTTGATTTTACCCAATTTTGTCAACTTGGTTTTGCTTTAGATTTGACTTTAAATCCTTTATAGTCAACCTTCAATCGATTTAATTCTCTAGATAATGAGATTGCAGCTTTAGCCGAATTGCCTGAAAATTGGTTATCTATCGCAACATAAACCAATTTGTGTTTTTTACTCAAAAACTCTAAGTGATTTGCCCAATATTTAATATCATTATCTCGACTTATTTCTAATTTTCCGATTTCTTTTGAAGGGACTAAGTTTCGGTCTCCCAATAGTCGGAGATAGTAAATATCTTGATTTCTAGCTACGGCTGATATTGGACGTTTATCTGTACTTACAAGGCACGCGTTTCGCTTGTCTAATTCATCCTTCACAACTTCTTTATGCCAAGATCGGTTTCTAAATTCAATCAAAAGTTGATTATTAAAGTGATTATTACATTGATCTAAGACTGAAAACACAAATTCTTGAGAACTCGGGGATCTCTGCATTTTTACTGGAAATTGAAGCAAAACCATACCTAGTTTTTTATTCAAGCCCCCAAGGCGATTGAAATATTCCTCAATAAATTGGTCATCAACTTTCATTTCCGGGTTGTGAGTGATTATTTTTTGCATTTTAGCACTAAACACAAAAGAATCGGGAGTTTTAATTTTCCATTCCTGAACTAGTTCCTCTGAAGGAATTTCCATAAATGCTGAATTAATTTCCGCGAATGAGGAGATTTTTGAAAAGTATGACAATAAATCATTACTATCAGATGGATAGAATGAACCTGTCCACCAAGGATATTCCCATCCAGTAGTACCAATAAATATCATAAAATCACTCAAGGTCTTACTTATTTTTGATGTATTGCCTTATTTTTAAAAGTCTGATAATTTTGACAAAGAATAAATAGTAAATAATATTTTCGATTATTCATTATTACATCTCAGGGTAAATTTTTTCATTGACATTTAATTGAGATCAAGATATTTTCTAAATGATACCTTTTGGGGAAATGTATTTTCAGGTTTAAATCACTGGAGAGATTGATTAATATAAATTAAGTAATTTCTCCAGTCGTGGGATTATTATTAATTGTAAAAACAGTCAATAATAATATTCTTGAATGTTTCGACAATGCTGGGAAATCTTATTCATTTGAAGTAAAAAGGCCATGGTTGCAATTTTTAAAACATCTCAATCCATTTGATCAAGCCTATATTCAACATGTTGACGACATCATTGATGACAATGGATTGCTAGTCATTGATCCCCATTATTTGATCGCAGTAACCCGAGCAATAGATTCAATAAGCTGTCCACGGAAAAACTATGTGAAAACCATGGGTGCCGAAGAAATAGCAGATAAATTTCAATTTAAAAGAATCATTCAGGGGAATTTGATCCACAATGTATTTTCAAAGAAATTAGCCACTGGAATTAGTATTGAAAACGCGATAAAAATTGTAATGGCTGAATCCGAATTGATTTTATTAACTTCTGACATGAGTGCGGAAGAAGCTCTGATTTATCTTAATAAAGACGCAATTGTTATGCGTGGTTTATCTATACAAGGTGAAACTGAAATTGATTGCCAAAATTGGAGATTTGGATTACATGGTAAATTTGATGGAATAGGTAGTACTCAAATAATTGAATTAAAAACATCTAAAATCCCAGATATTCACCCATGGCCGATGCATAATTTGCAGATGTTAACATATTTGAAAATGATGGAAAATAGAGGTGACTACAAAGGAATAGTATTGTATGTTCGAGATGGGCAAATGGGGATGAAATATCCAACCAAGTGGGATTATATTAAGACTGCTGTCGCCAGAAATTACACATATTTAATTATATCCGGAAAAATAACTCCACCTGTAATTCGGGGAGAGAATGTAAAGGAATGTAGAAATTGCTTTGTTAAAGAGGGATGTGCATCTTTATGTGCTGGATTAGAGACTCAAAGAGACTGTGAACATTGCTATAATCATTCAATTTGTGGTAAAAACTCATGGAGTATAAACCAACAAAATTACTTTTTTAGATTATCTGATGCACTAATACATGAAGAAAATGAGCAAAACAAGGGACAATATTTATATTCTGCAGCTGGTATGCTTAGTAAATCCGATCGAGAAATGCTGGTTAATAGAGGATTTGCTACTAAAACTATTAAGAAAATATTTCAAAATGTTCAAAATGGGATTTTTATTTCAAAATTTCTCCAAATATCCAAAATGTCACGGTTTAGAAGAGGTGATCTGGCAAGGGCTTATGATATTTCAAAATCACATAAATCTGTTACTCTTTTCCATTCAGTCATCATCACTGATTTTTCAAGAGATACAATTTCATTGGAATCTACAAATGAATTGCCCGAAAAATTGTGTGTTGTACCTTCGAGCTCATCGTCACATTTTAGAGGTGGAAGACGCGCAATATACCGAACCACACAAAGCTCTTCGTATTTGATCACATTAATTCAACAATCCTTGGGAAATGGCAATCTGAACCTTGCAGCAATATCAAAAGAGGAAAAATTATTGCATTTACCTCTTAAAGAGTATAATCGAACTCAATTAATAGGTTTGCAATTGTCCCTAAACACCCCAGAATTATTATTGATTCAGGGGCCAGCTGGAACTGGTAAGACAAGTGTGATTGTTGAATTAATTAATCAGTTACACCGTACAGGAAAATCAGTATTATGTTCAGCGTTTACTAATATGGCTGTAGATAATATTGGAATTAAATTGAAAGAACATGGGGTACCATTTATCAGATTGGGAAGGTTACATTCAATGGATCCTGATCTTCATGATTACAGTGCCACAGCAAAACCTGAGATTTTTAAATCGGTAGTTGAGAAGAAAACGGTAGCAGTTGTACTATCTACTACATCAACAATTGCCCAGCAAAACTATGAAAATTTTTGGTTTGATTATGTTTTACTTGATGAAGCTGCCCAAATGACTGAACCAGATGCCCTCAAAGCATTATTACTAGGTGAAAAAGCAATAATGGTAGGGGATCATGCCCAATTACAACCAATTATCTTGTCAAAATTGGCTCAAAATTTAGATTTACAAGTGTCTTTATTTGAAAGACTCGTCAAATTACTTCCTAGCCGATTTACTCGATTAGCTAAACAATATCGAATGAATGATGAAATATTAAAATTTCCGAATAAAATGTTTTACGAAAATTCATTGAAACCCGCAAATGAAGTAATTGCTCATCATAGACTTGTGGATTTCGCCGGAAAATTAGTTGATTCTAAACCTTATGAGGTTGTGGCTATCAGAGACGATAATCACAATCCTGCTCAACAGATAAATCACACCGAAAGCATACTAATCATTTCAATATTATATGAATTATTCAAATTTAATCCCGAATTAAAATTGGAAGATATTGGCATAATAACGCCCTTTCGCGCTCAAGTAGCTCATCTTCGAACCCTACTTCCAGGTTTTGATATTGATACAGTGGATCGTTTTCAGGGAACTGAAAGAGAGATTATAGTATATTCAACCATTACAGTCCAAGAAATTCCTATTTTGACTGATCCACGAAGGATGAATGTTGCACTAACAAGAGCAAGAAAAAAATTGATTGTTCTCTTAACTAACCCTATAATAACCAAAAATCAATCCCTTTTGGATGAATTATATAATGATGCATTAGGTAGGGGAATCACTAGGAAAATAAATAATGCGAAAGTTCTCGAGTTGAAAGAATTTAATCACTTTAATCGGTATCGTCAATCCTTGTTACAACGAGTTAATATCCAATTTTCTCCGCTGGAACCCGAATTATATGCTGATTTTGATGATAAATTTGACAAGTCAATTGGAAAACATGTCCAAATTTTCTTTAAATCCATTCAACTTACAGTAAATTCCATTGAAGGGGAAGAATCATGCATTATTTGTAGACAGAAAATAAAACTAGGCGTCCAATGTCTTGGCTGTGCTTATTGGTATCATGAGGATCATTTAAAATTGTGGTTAGAAAATAATGTAAGTTGTCCAATTTGTAAAAACACACTAAATTTGATATAATTGATTCGAATTATCTTGAATGTATGAATTTCTTGTTTTTTTCCCAAAATTCTTTTGGATCTCTTTGCTTACCGTAACCCATCCAATGATCGAGTTTTATCCATAATCTATTAAAAAAGGGTATGTGTTTTATGAAAAACCTAACAATATTATGCGACCAATGCCGATTTTTTGTGAAAGGACAGGATACAATGCAGTTGCTACAATCATTTGCATTTTCTATCCAGAAATTATAACAAGATTCCACGTTTACATACCATTTTGCAACTCCAAGATTATTGGATACCGTTGGTCCTGACCAAGTTGGCTCCCGATTATAACTAATGGATTGTGAGGGGCAATTTTTTGCACATCGCATGCAATTTCGGCAAAAATCTAGTACTCCAAAGTTTATTGGTTTATCCGACACTAATGGCATGTTAGTAAAAACCTTGCATATCCGAACATTTGATCCGTGTTTAGGAGTGATCAGCAGTCCATGCCTCCCATATTGACCAAGTCCGGCATCTATCGCCATGGGTACACTTAGACCAATACCATTTCCCGCTGGAATAGCATCATAGCCTAAATCACGTATACATTCTGCTAAGCATGATTGTACGAAAGCCATCCTTGAGTATGCATTTCCTGTAGCAAATGCTGCTGGATATGCTGGTGATGTTTGCAAGGCCTCTAGATCCATTTCGATAGTTAATACTATCACATTCTTTATGTGGTCAGGAAGATTAATTGGATCACCCTGTCTGTCATGACTATATATCCACTCTTTTCTTAATTTACAGATACCAACCGAAGTAGCACCGAAACTTTTTGCGATTTGTTTGATTTTTATACTCATATCTTCTTTATCTTCAATTTCTAACCTCTCATTTTCCAATTTAGCTAGATTTGCATCAAATTTTATTTTTGGATCGGAACTTACTTTTCCCCAAGAAAATGCACCACTAAATTTATCATGAACAGTCCAAGATGAAGAGGATAATGCTGCTTCAATTTTTGAAAACCCAGGTTTATTTAGTTTCAAAATTTTCGATCGTTTTGAATGTATACTAGTTTGATAATTATCGAACGACGGATCATTCCCCACACGAGCAAATATTGTGTTTTCTTGATTGAACTGTTTGTATTTTTCATTATCGATGATATAAGGGGTACTTTCCCATATTTCTAAATCAATTGTTCTCTCTATTTTCTCTACAGTATTATTTGTATCAAAAAAAATAGCCTCGAGTGGACAATTTCTTTTACACAAACCGCAAAGCGTACAGCAATCCAAATTTATTACAGGACGACCGTTCATTTCAACTATAGCAGGATTATCTCGATCACGTCTGCTAACATTACAAACATTAATACATTCAAACTTGCACATAGACGAATTACATTTATTTTTATCTATTATTAACTCGGCATGCGTACTTGTTAACATCAACATTTTGGAATTTTGGGGCAGGAGATTTAACATCATCGTGATATTAATGATCAAAAATCTAATTTTCTTCAAAGTTTAAAATTCTGTTGTATACATACTATTTGCACTTAAATAATCAACTTAGAGATTAAACTGCAATAAATAGAAAAATTATTTATATCAAAACCACTTAAATTAATTGTGGCCTTTGATGAGTGGACATCATTTTCATTAAAAAACGATATAATGGAAATCGCCGAAGAGGTTGCCCCGTTATACCGGACTAGAGTAACCGATGATGAAGGTAATCCTGCTAGGTTCATTTCAGTTCAAAATATCCAATATGAAGAAACTAATCTCGGTGATATTATTGAGTACCATATTGAAATGTATCTTCTTAGCGATCAAGGTCAGTTGGTTCAACCATTTTTATTAAAAGAATTCAAAGACCAATCAGTATTTCAAGCCGAAGTAATGCATTTCGCCAGCTTGGATCAGCGGTGTAGTAAATTTCCAGATATAGGCCCTGAAAGTATGATACATTACAATACTGACAAACGTTACCTGATATATGACAAAATTCAAGGTCAAAAACTTAATCAACTAACATTACGACCTGAAAACGCTGATTTCCTAAAAGGTCGTATTTCTGCAGTACTACATGGCGGAGAGGTAATGCAACTAGATGAAAATGTTATTCGAGAACTTTCAATTTTTTTATTAATGAATCTAAAATCCTTCACCGATGAAGAAAAAGTTGGTATAGCAGATCTTTTGGAAAGACAATTTAGTAAGATACCAGGGAGTACTGGTGGATATGCACCCTGTACTCAATTTGGTACAAATGATTTCAGTCTAGTACCAATCAATAATAGCCAACCCATAGATTTTGAATTAATAAATCAAGGAAAGGCATTTCTAATTAATATCCCATCTAGAACTCCAGAGAATTTAACCAATGATAGATTGTCTGATATTGCATCTCTATTTCATGAAAGTGCATTTAACGAGTACATTGAAACAGGGGATGTTATCCTTACCAAACAAGATATAGACAATTTTCTTCAAGGCTACTCGGGAGTAACTAATGAACTACAAATACCATCTTTAATTGCTATGTATCCCAATGGTAGCACGTTTGACTTACAATTTATCATTTCTTCTTGGTTATTTGAGGCTGAAAAAATTAATCCTGAAATAATCGATGTTAATGACTTTGAAAGGCGAGAAATTCTACGATATACTTATTTTTTACTAATGGATGAACCCTTTTCAGATCTTTTGCAATAATAATTACCTCACAATTAAATGGTTGTGGGTAAATTTTTGCGGAAAATCATGGATTTTTAGCTATCAACCTCAATATTCCTTATCCGAAGAGTATTTATTATCATTTATTGAGTAAAAAAATAGAGTACTATGTCATATTATCAACGGCAATACTATTACGCACCGGAACATATCGAGAATATTCAACACCTAGTGTTGGAAAAACTTTCATATGGTCTATTATTCGGAGCAATAACATCTTGGGCAGTCGCATACTTCAATGCCCCAATATACTTAGCATTTATTGCATTTATTATCGAAATAATTGCGATTATTGGTTTTTTTTTCGCAAAAAACGAGAATACTATTGAAACGTTGTATTACTTGTTTGTCGGTTCCTCATCAGTATTACTCGGATTTACTTTTGAATTTATACTTTCAACCGCTACAAACGGCTCCGATATCATTGCAATAGCAATAGGTATAACATCGTTGATAGTTGGTGGAGCTTATTATTATACATCAACTAGAAGACCCGATGTGTCCAATATGGCCAGATGGCTATTCCCTCTGGGTCTAATATTTATTCTAATTTTTGTTATAACAATTTTTATTCAGATTGGGTCACTTGGGATGTTTCTCCTGAGCATTTTTGGTGCTATTCTGTTTTCTCTCTATTTATACTATGACTTTGCCAGGTTGATGCGGGGACAGTTAACATCACCTGCCAGAATGGCTTGGAGCCTGTATTGGGATATTCTTTTAGTATTTAGATTTATTCTTAACATTGTATACTACTTAATGGGCCATAGATAGATAAAATGGTCATAGTATCTTGATTTAGCAAATGTAATTCATCACGACCGTAGAACTCATTAATTAAATCTTGAATCGGTAATTTATTGTGTTTAATAGAGAACAGTTTGTGATTAATGCTCGTGGTCATCCTAATATTTCAGGTAAACATCGTACTACGTGGCAATTGACCAAAGAAATGAAATTAACACCACAAGGGCACTGCATTATCGGAGTGGAAAGTACAGCAAGCACAGCCGATCTTCCAGATTGGTTGAAAGGGCATTTGCAGAATGGAGGAACTATTTCAATCCAATTGCAGGTTGGGGGGGAGAATTTTTATGGTTCAGCGGTGGGTCATCCAGATCTGACACTGGATGACGATATTGATGTTGTGTTTAGAAAAGGTCATTATAAATCAAAAAGAACAATTGCTATAAAATGTTCATTTGTCGCTGATGATCTACCAGAAATTGTGATTTCCAAATTAAGAGATCCCATGACAAGATTTTCAGTGATTATTCAAAAACGGTTATTTTAGTTTCAGGCCCTGGGGTTAGGATTAAAATTATTGTACCATTCTACTGAATCTCTAATTGTGTTTTTTATCCCATAAAGCGGTTCCCACCCCAGTTTTTCCCTGCATTTAGTCAAATCCAATTCAGTATGACTTGCAAATACTTTGACTGAAAACCGAGAATAATTGGTATGAAAGGGTAATATATCTCCTATAAGACCTAGAAAATATGCTAAAAAATATGGAACCCGTTTTTTTACCGGTTTTAATCCCAACTCATTGGTTGTCTGATTGACTAATTCCTTGATAGAAGGTTGGAAACTTGCTAGGTGGAAAATCTCACCATTCAATACTGAGATCTTTTCCAAAGCTAATAGATGTGCTGATGCAGCATCTGCAGCATGCACAGATGGGATAATATTATTACCATCTTTTCTAAGGAAAAATACCCGTTTTTTCTTAAGAGTTTCAATTAATTGGGGCAAGAAAAAAAGATCATTAGGACCAAGTATAAGGCTTGGACGGATGACAATAATCTCAATTCCCTTTTCCTTACAGAGTCGCATTGCCAGGTCTTCCTGAGCCTTTTTTGATTTTTGGTAGTGCCAGTAAGGTTTTTTGGGTTCATAGTCCTCATCGATCTGCTCCTTAACATTAGGAAATCCGTAAACTCCAGTTGTTGAGGTTAGGATAAACTTGGATCCCGGTTCTAGGGCTTGGATCAATTCTTCAGTTCCCTTTACATTTGCCTGGTCAAATTCAGATTTTTGTGACTTTGCATCAAACAGAGCAGCGACATGAATTAAAACATCCACACCTCTGGCAGCATTTCTCAAACTCTCATGATCCAATAAATCCCCATGCACGATTTCATAATCAAAGAACTCACTTTTCAGGTTTTTTGTTTTTTCAGGGGATCGGATAAGCAATCTTATTTTATCAAAACTGAACTTTTCATGCTTTTTATCCAACTCTTCCAAAATATACGTTCCTAGAAAACCAGTTGAACCGGTGATTAGTAATATCGTCATTTCTATTCTGGTGGGTTTTAAATCTTTTAAATTCTATAATTAACATATTTGTTAGATTGACAAAAATTCGATCAATCGAAATTCAAATGAATAAAGCATTTTATTTCTATTTCTTAGCAAACATTTTTTTGGAGTAACGAATAATTTGTTACGAAAGAAGCTACCTGACAGATTTTTGGTTTCATTAAGTTTAAATACCAAAATATAGAAATGAACATCAGGTACAGTACTAAAAGGTGTAATCTACATGAATGACGAATCCGATGATATTTTTGATAATTTCGATATAAATGAATTAAGAGACTTATTTAAGATAATGCAAAATGAGATGAACAAGTTACTTAGAAATCAGTCTTTAGATAAGGATTCAGACTTCAAATCATTCATTCGTGGCTTTTCTGTATCAATTGGACCTGATGGTGTTCCAAGCTTCAAACCCATAGACAACATGACTGATGAATTTATTACTAATTTACCAGATTCAATAAGCTCGAACTTCAATACACCCACCTTTAAACACGCATCTGAAGGATGGGAAACACCATACACCGAAATTCATATACAATCTAATAACCAGTATCAGATAGTTTCTGAGGTTCCAGGTATTAAATCTGTGGATGTAACGATAAATGGACGTGATTTGATATTTCAAGGAGAACTGGGGGATCGTAAATACAAGAAAAAGATACAATTGAAAAATGAACTGGATTCAGATTCACTCAGTTGGAATATTAGAAATGGTGTGTTGGAAATTATTGCAAATTATTTTTAATTAAAATTAGTTTTTGATACTAAAAAATTACAAAAATTTTGAATGAAAACCAAAATTGAGTTTTAAATTCTTGAGTTCTTAAGTTATCTGTTTCGCTAAAATCTTAATTTGCCTAGTT
>CAZRLL010000049.1:0-19965 GCA_964600735.1 uncultured archaeon | reverse complement strand
AAAAATTTGATATACCTATTTTTATAAAAATTATCATTTTTTCATTCGATATTCAGAAATATTACTTTTACTAGGCTTTCGAACCATGCATATTATATATTTACCAATAATCAAAAGATTTATAAGTCTACCAACATAATAAATCATACCAAGACATAACGGGGAGGTATTGTAATGCAGAATCCTAAAAGTGACAAAATTATTGCAAATACAATGATGCATCTTATTCAGACTGCAACAAATAAAGGTCTGGTCTCAGATCAAGAAAGGATACTTTTAGATGAATTTGATCAATCATTAAATTATTTTGGAAGTGAACTTGATCGAATTTTATTTAATGAACAAATTACGAAGGAAAATGAGTTGTATTTGTATCAGTTGAAAGACTTAATTATTGAAAATGGCTTTAATTTAGCAAATGAAATAAATGGTGTTAGCACGGAATTAATGAATCTTATTGTTTCGGTAATTATAAATCTAAAAGTCCCAAAAGCAAATATAATTTAAATCAAGATAACGAAATTAAAAATGAGATACATTAAATTTAGTATTTTCCAGATTAACGACATTGGTGTTCAACTATAGAAAGGATAGGATTGGCTCAGAAGTTTCTAACAGCTCTATCAAGTCAATTAATCAAAACTAACCTTGATTCAATTCGATCATCTTTTCATAAAGTGATAAAATTATTTTACCAATCATTTATTTTGTATTATCTAATTATCAAACACAGGTCAAAACCATTAATAATGATAATTGATAACTCAACTATCAGAATTCAATGAGGGCAGATAATATGGATTTTGTATTTGAATACTTGCCACATGAATTTGAATTCGATAATGAAACTATTGAAAAATTAAGTGATCAGATCTTTGAAAGTATTTTGAAAATCAAAGATGTGAAAGAGATTGATGGCATATCGATCCTGGATTATCACGGGAAACAACCTTTAATGCTTGATGATAACTATCTGTTAGTATTAATCACAACAGATCCCAAACCAAGCTTATTTGAATCAGGACAGAAGATGGTTGAAGAACTTAGAAGGGTGATCTCGAGTCCTCATCAATCAAATGAAACAACGAATAATGGGGGTTTGGACATAACTGAATCGATTGAGACAAAAAATGATAAGGAAAAGAAAAATGTAGATTTAAAGAGTGATCTTAGATCTAGGTTGGATAAGATCAAATAATCACCTTCAGATGATTTTTTAATCTATTCAATAATAGTAAAAATCATAATCTCGTCAAATCAATATTGTTTGGTAACAGTTGTATCCAAAGTATGGAATAGTTAGGAAACCTAGCAATAGTTTTACAAGATGTATTTCCAGTAACCCTCAAAAATATACAATAAATATTGAAAATGCATTAGAACAACACTCCAAATACTGTGAAATTTTAAAAGAATTTGGAATAGAATTACTCTATCTTCCGATTGATAATAATTATCCAGATTCATGTTTTGTTGAGGATCATGCGGTAATACATAACAATAAGGCATTTATAACACGAATGGGGGCTGAAAGCCGTCGCGGTGAGGAGAATGAGCTTGAAGCTGTTTTAAAAGAGTTTAAGCTAGTTGAACGAGCAGAATCTCCAGCTACTCTTGAAGGTGGAGATGTCATTCACACTCCAAGCCATCTTATAAGTGGAATCACACAAAGAACTAATCAGGAGGGTGCTGCGCAGATGGGAGATTGGCTGGATGTCAAAGTAGATACGTGTATTGACCCAAATATTGTTCATTTGAAAAGTTATGTCACTTATCTAGGAAACAACCAATTATTGTGCACGGTAAATTATGCTAAACATTCTGTATTTGAAGAATTCGAGAAAATTTTTGTATCCCCGGCTGAAAATTATGCTGCCAATTGTCTTATCATCGGTAATAGTATAATTATGCCTTCAGGTTTCCCAAAAACAAAAGACCAATTGGAATCTCATGGCTATGAGGTCATCGATATCAAAATTAATGAATTTAAATTGTGTGAGGGTGCATTAACCTGCTTATCACTATTATTCTAGTTTTACAAAATTAAGTCTCCTTTTCTATAATTAGAATTTATCTTGTGAGATTTGATTTGTATTTTTCTAAGTGAATCAAGTAACAATTTTTTATCAGGTACTTGGGTTAAAATTTTATTTTTTTTTGCTTTTGATCTAAATTATTTCTACAAGTAGAAAGTTATTTGAACCTGCTTTACTTATGGTTTTTAGGGAAAAGGCTAATGGCAAATTTAATACCTAAATCTATATGGGATGAGTTAATTAAAGTTGCCGAAGAAGATGGGATAATTAGTGATGACGAGAAGGTCCTATTAGAAAATATTAAGAAAAACTTAGAAAAGTATTATACTTCATTGAAAGAAGAACCTAAAGATGATTCGGAAAAATTAAAGGTTTTTGAAGCACAGCTTGATATAATGAGAGAAGCCTATGATACAGCCTATCTTGACAATAAAATTTCTAAAGACGAATTAGAATTGCTTAAGAAATTACAGAAAATTGTTAGAAAAATAATTGAAGACCACGAGATATAATCATAGGAATTCTACTTGGAGGATGATGAAAAATGGGTTTACGGTTATTCTCTTGGAAGGATTCCAAGGATAAAATCTCAGAGAAGTTGTTAAATATCGAGCTGAATGATTTTGCATTAAATTTAATTGAAAAATTACCTAGGGAAGACAGATCGATAATTAAAATTGTAGCTCAAGAATTGATAGATCAAGGAAAACTTGATGGGGTGCTAATTGGAAACAAGGGTTGGTTTTTGCCAAAAACAGGGGAAAAGTTTGATATTATCTGGACAAAATTAAGTACTGGACCAGTTAATTTAAACGAAGTAGGTAAATCTTGGGGATTAAACACCAAGCGAGTCTATTTAGCATTAAGTGAATATTCTAAAACCAAAACAAATAATGTATCAGCCTTTGTTAGGGCTAAAGATCAAATATTCTTGACCTCGTATTTAAAGCAAGTCTGGTTTGATTCTTTGACAGCATTCGATTTAAATGACAATGTCTCAATCGAAACAGTAGTAGAAAATACAGTTATTCCGAGAGAAACTAAAGATATTTTAATTAAGCAATTAGAAAAGTGGCTAAGCGAAAAAAGATCAGATATAATATTGGGAAAAGACAGGATTTTGAGGAGGAGAGAAGATCTGTATCTTATTTTAAGCAAAGATATCCCTAAAATGTTTGAGGAAGGTTTTGATCAAATTGAATTTTCGAGATTAGCTGATAAATATGGAGTCACAATTGAAGAAATTGCTATGATACTTCAAAAACTACTTGATAACAAAGAACTAGCTGATATCACGATTTATCCATTAGATAACTACATATCACCTAAGATGAAATTATAAAATTATGAATCCAAAATATAATTTACTTAAGATAAATGCATAATTGTTAAAATTCCAACCGTTGTAAAGATAAAGTAATTATGAAACTCAAAAAGATATAAATATAAATCAAATAATGGATAAATTGATATTGGGATTATTCTAGGAGTGATTTTATTAGCCATAGCAATAATCAAAATGAATTACCTGACTATTATAAAAAATTAATTGATAATTCATTTGAAGCGTGTTTATTGCATGATAATGGAAAAGTAGTTTATTCCAATGAACTTTTCTGTAATATTTTTGGTTATAAACAAAAAGAGATAATTGGCCTAAACATAATTGGTTTGACTATAGACAATTCCAGATACAATTTTCGTAATGCACCATTAGCGAATAAATCACCAATAGAAATGATAGGAGCGAGAAAAAATAAATCAACATTTTACTTTGATTTTATGTCGAAAGAGATCGAATTTGATGGGAACAATTTAATTTTTGTTAATATTAAAGAAAAATTCGATTTGCGTAGTGCTTCAGAGAAAGTCAGGTATCAGATGCAATTGATCATGTTAATTAATCAGATTTCATCGAGATTTGTTAATTTAAATCCCGATTTAGTAGATGATAGTATAAATGATGCCCTATCTCAAATCGGTCAGTTTATTGGAGTAGATCGTGTTTATATATTCCAGTATCACGACAATCACACAAAGTTTACTAATACCCATGAATGGTGTTCCAAAGGAATCAAATCTTTCAAAGATTCTCTTCAAAACCTTCCAGTTTCCAGTTTTAAATATAATGAAGCACAATTTCAGAAAAATAATGTAATTCACATTCCCAGAGTTGCTGATCTGCCTCCTGAAGCAGAACAAGAGAAAATTGAATTTGAGTCTCAATCTATACAATCACTAGTGAATATATTACTTACATTTGAAGGGAAAACAGAAGGTTTCATTGGTTGCGATTCGGTTAAAATAGAACGTTCTTGGAGCCAAGATACAATTTCTATGTTAGGAATTGCGGGAGAAATTTTCATTAATGCGTTAAAACGAAAAATACTGGTAGATGAGTTAAGAGTAAGCGAAGAATTTCACCGAAACCTCTTTGAACTATCCCCAAATGCGATTATTGTACACTCACAAGGAAAAATCTTATTTTCCAACCAGAAAGGATTGGAACTTGTTGGTGCAGAGAATTTTGGGGAAATTGCCAGTAAATCAGTAATTAGTTTTGTACACCCCGATTATCGAAAAGTTGTTTTAAAGAGGATAAAAGCAACCCAAGTTAATCACGAGAAAATCGAACCATATGAAGAGAAATTCCTTAAAATGGATGGAACAGAAATTGATGTTGAGGTCGTTGGAGCTCCGATATTTTACAAAGGTATGAATGCGTCCCTATTGATCATTTCCGACATTACGGAAAAAATAGAATCTGCAAGACAGATTAAGGAAAGTGAGATAAAATTCCGTAATCTCTTTCAGGAAACCAGAGACGCCATATATATTACTTCAAAAGAAGGAAAATTTATTGATATAAATCAATCCATAATGGATTTGTTTGGGTATGGGGCTGAATTGATGGAAATAAATGCGTCAGATTTGTATTGTGATCCAGATGATCGCATTAAATTTAGGAATACAATCGAAAATGAAGGATTTGTAAAAAATTATCGATTAAAACTTCGTCATAAATCAGGGGATGAAATTGAGTGTGAACTGTCTGCAACGGTTCGTAAAGATCAATATAAAAACATAATTGGATATCAAGGAATTATCAGGGATGTAACAGCTGAATTAAAGGCTAAAGAGAGCTTGGTGAAAATTCAGAAACTGGAAAGTCTGGGTATAATGGCAGGAGGAATTGCTCATGATTTTAATAATCTCCTCATGGCGATCATGGGGTTTGCAGATCTAGCAAAAATTGAAATTAATGATAAAAACTATGAAAGTGCAATCGAGCTAATCGATCAAAGTATCAATTCAACGACTCAAGCAGGAAATTTGACTAGACAATTACTTGAGTATTCAGGAAAAGGGAAATTTGATCTAGAATCATGCAATATCAATTTATTATTACTTGAAATGGAAAGATTATTAATCGTGGCAACCTCGAAATCCGTTAAAATATTATTTAATTTGACAGAATCTTTACCAAATGTTAAGGTAGATAAAAACCAATTTACACATCTAATAACAAATATTGTTCTAAATGCATTTGAGGCCATGCAAGATAAAAGAGGAGAAATTACTATTGCTACTGGGACTAGGAATATTGATAAGGATTTCATCGATCAGAATTTGCTCTTTTCTGAATTAAAAATTGATGAATATGTATTTATATCCATCTCTGATACAGGTTCTGGCATAGATGAGGAAACAATGACAAAAATATTTGATCCCTTCTTCAGCACAAAATTCACTGGTAGAGGACTAGGATTGGCTGCTGCAATAGGAATCACCAGAAGTCATAAAGGTGCAATCGATGTGAGTAGCGAGATTGGGTCTGGTTCAAAATTTCAAATTTTGCTACCAAAGAATGACTGAACAAATGAACGATTAATAGTATTGATAAAATTATAAATGTATTTTACTCTAATTAATGACAAAACGATAATAGTAACTATCTTGGTCATCCCTTAAATAATTGTGCGATCATTGTACGATCATGGTTGTTGTAGTAATCTTGGGTTGATGTATACTGAACGATTATCAGCTTTCAGGTAGTTTGCATCCGATGTAATAATGAATTTAATTTCTGACGACACAATAATAACCATCAACAAATTCAGAAGGAATATTGGATTTTCAGTATTCATTATCCGGGTAACATATTTATTATTACTTTTAACGTTGCGATATGCAGTTTTATTTGACAATAGTGAAGAAGGAGATGTATAAAAATAGTGGAACAATAAGGGAATTTTTAATTTCCTAGTTGAAAAATTAATGACACATTAACCTAGGATTTTTTTGAGTAATCTGAAACAGTTAGTCTGGATAACACCTCCAACAAATATTTTATCTTATCTTTATATTAATCTCGGACATTTAAATATATTTTCCATTAATAACGTAATTTAGTAGAAAATTATTTGTTATATATGTCTGATTACTGGAGATATTCTATATAATCATATCTATTTTTGAAATCAAAGAATTTATTAATTCATTCTAATATATTCCTAAAAATTATTTGGAATTATGAAAATTTACTTCGATTTTATTCTTCATATAGAATTTTATGGTACAATCGAACCAAAATTTGATCTATCGAAAAGCATTCGGTTTGGAAAAATACGAAATATTACAAAATAAGCAAAAAAATTGTATTGTTATAGTATTATGATTATGATTTTTGGCAAATTGCACTATTATAATATAAAATATTAACAAAATAACCTATATCGATGATAATCAATATTTACATAAATTATAAAGGAATTTCGAAATCATATCAATTGGTGATGATATGTCACAAGAAAGTAAGAATGCCAAATTAATATTAAACGGTAACGAATACGATTTCCCTGTCATCGTCGGGAGTGAAGGCGAAGTAGGAATCGATTTCACTTCGCTTAGACCAAAAACAGGAGCGATAACATTCGATCCAGCATATGGGAATACAGGAAGTTGTACATCAGCTATCACATTTATCAATGGTGAAAAGGGGATATTAAGATATCGAGGATATCCGATAGAAGAAATTGCGAATAAAGCCTCCTTCCTGGAGTGCTGTTACCTCGTAATTTACGGTGAACTACCTAATAAAGAACAAATGGTGAAATTTGAATATGATATAAAATATCATACCTTACTTCATGAAGATATGCTAAACTTCTTTGAAGGATTTCCGACCAGTGCCCATCCAATGACGGTGCTTTCTGCAATGGTTGCCTCTCTTGATGCATTTTATCCAAAAGCTCAAGAGAAAGGCGAGAGAGACAAGAATATAATTCGCCTGTTGGCAAAAATGCCCACAATTGCAGCATTTGCCTATAAGAAAACAATTGGTCAGTCATTCATTTATCCTAAAAATAATTTGGATTATGTCTCAAACTTTTTACGAATGAGTTTTGCCACTAGAACAGAAAAATATGAAGTAAATCCAACAGTTTCTGCTGCACTGAATAAATTGCTTATTCTACATGCAGATCATGAGCAAAACTGTTCTGCCGCAACCGTGAAAATGGTAGGCTCTAGTCAGGCTAATTTATTTGGATCTATAGCTGCAGGAGTCAGTGCGCTATCAGGCCCCCTTCACGGAGGAGCTAATGCAGCTGTTCTTAATATGCTACAAAAAATAGTAGATGATGATGGAGATTATGAGAAAGCCATTCGTTTGGCAAAAGAGAAGAAATTCTTGTTAATGGGCTTTGGACATCGTGTCTACAAGAATTTTGACCCTCGTGCTAGTATTCTTAAGAAAGCTGCAGATAGTGTCTTGGAAGAACTAAAAATCAAGGATCCGCTGCTTGACATAGCTAAAAATCTTGAAAGAATAGCACTGGAGGATAATTATTTTGTAGAGCGGAAGTTATATCCCAATGTAGACTTTTATAGTGGTATAATTTATAGAGCACTTGGCTTCCCGATTCAGATGTTCACGGTGCTATTTGCCATGGGACGATTACCAGGATGGATTGCCCAATGGATGGAAACCGTAGATACGAAAGGTGCTAGAATCTTTAGGCCAAGGCAGATATACACTGGATCCACTGTTCGAGAATATAAAACAATAGACCAGAGATAAGCTCTTTGGGAATAATTTACCCTATCCAAAAATCGGTTAAATGACCATTCTCCGAATTAAGTAACATAAGGCTCATATCATCGCTAGATGGCTTGATTCAATCGTATTCAGCAATAATTCAGTGGAGCAGGGAAGAGATCGGTGAAGCTTATTTATTATACTCTACTAAATAGATTAACCGATATCCAGACACACCTTGGGAAAGGTTTTCAGATATAAAAGGAATTATAACACCAAAAGGTTTTGTCATGGGAGACATTGCATGTTATCGTCCTGATGAAATTCTTAATGAATTAAATCAAGGTCAAGGACTAGGATTAAGCATTGCAGATGAAGGACTAGCCCTTTATGATAATGGAATATTTAATGAAATGCAAAAACAGCTGGAAAAATTAAAAGATATAGGACTGAAAAGGACAAACTATGGGTGGTATTATCCTCCCAAGGATCAATAATCGGAAAATCAAACCATAGTTTCTTTTATTGTTATAAATGTTGAATCGCATTATCTAAAAAGTGTTGGGCCCCTTCATTATTTGGGTTTAACTCTAGGACTTTCTCACAATTATTAATAACTTCCTGAAAATTACCAGTTTTATTATGCACCAGTGCCTTACCAAAATACGCATTTTCATGATCTGGATCTATTTTTATAGCTTCGTCATAAAGCATTAGGGCTACTTCATTTTGATTAAGTTTACTTGCAGCTAGACCTTTTTTATACCTTAGTTCAACATCTATGGGATCATCTTCAAGATACCTCTCTAGATCAAATATTGTTTCTTGAATCGGTTCTGCTTCTTCAGTTAGAGATTTTTTTGCCTCTTTGAGTATATTTTTTGCTCCATCATTTTCTGGATTTAATTCTAATACTTTTTCACAATTATTTATTGCTTCTTGATAATTGTACAATTTTGTGTATATTTGTGCTTTACCAAAATATGCTAACGAGAAACTGGGATCAATTTCTAATACTTTATCATACGTTCGTAATGCTGCTCTGTATTTTCCTAAACTCCTTAATGTAAATCCTCTTTTCTGCCATGCATCAATATTAGAATTTTCTTGTACAATCTTTTCTTCTAATTGTACTAATTCTTTTTCAAATTTGATTTCCTCTAAAAAGAGTAGAAAACGCCCGACATCCTGGAGGATTGATCTAGCTACTGTCTTACAAATTTCAATGAATGGGTTAAGTTCCAATGCCTTCTTAATATTATTTACTGCATCATTCAAATCTCCTTGATTGAACAAGGATATCGCTTTGAACAAATAAACTTTTGATGAATTTGAATTTATAATTATTACTTTATCATAAATCTCTATTGCTTCTTCAAACTTCCCAATACCATTTAAATCAAATCCTTTCATCATCAATGCGTAAAGATTGTTGGGATTTTCATTTATTTTTTGATCAATTGTATCTTGCAAATTTCTAAATTCATCAAATTCAACTGGATCAGGTGTATAATTTCTATTAATTTTTGCATATGCTTTCGATAATGTTTCTTGGGGAAGTTCAGCAGGATATGGTACTGAATTTGCTAAATTCGAAAATTTAATTGAATTTTTAAAATCTCCCATTGTAGAGAATATTATCGATTTTCCTAGATAGGATAGGTGATCTTCTGGATCTTGTTCGTATATTTTATTAATTTCATTGAATGAAGTATTAAAATTTAGATCTTGTGCCTCCTCTTTATTAAATTTCGACATCGCCACTGTAAATGCAACTATACTTGAGCTAGATTTCTTTTCTGTCAATCTCATTGCTTTTTTAAGATGGATATTGTATTCTTCAAATTTGTTTATTTCCTTAAATATAGCAAGTTTCCCTCTGATAGCTTGAGAATTATTTGAATCTTTAGATATTACATGAGTAAATAGTTTTAAAGCTTCATTAAATTGTTTTATTTCAAAATTAGCTAGACCTTGTAAAACAAAAATACTTAGATTACCTGGAGTAAGTTCTGTTATTTTTGAATAGCATGGTATAGCTTCATCATATCTTTCCATTTTATGGAGGGATTGTCCCTTGAGAAATAGTGCTTGTACTAACTTCTCTTCTTTTGGATTATCATTTAATATTGAATCGCATATTTGATTTGCTTCTTCAAACCGATTAAAATTGAAAGATTCTCTTGCTTTATCTATCCGTTTATCTCGAAACATCAATTTAAAGTGAATATATGTTCTTTTAAATTATTTGCTCATTTCTAGATTTACTCATAATATTGTCCAAATTAGACAAGTGAGATTCAGTCAATAATAAAGAAAAATCAATCTGAATTGATTGTAACATTATAATCGGAACACTTTGAATTAGAAGATAATAAAAAAAATATATCTTGGGATACCGCTGAATAACAATACTTAAAATTATTCTTAAAATTACCCATTTATGGCTAGAATCACATTTAGTAGCCCAGGTGATATGATATTAAAAGGTCTTGGATTAACAGTTCTTGGAATATTACTTCTCGGTTTCGGAATAGGAATAATAGGTGCAATTCTAGGTCCATATTGGGTAATAAAAGGAATGTACTGGCAATACAAATTATCTACTTCCGGTCGAAAAAATGAGAATTTTCGAAATCAACTTCAAGAGATGAGTAGATATGCTCATAGCTTAGCGGAACAAAAAAGGTATGATGAAGCGACTAATGTTATGATGGATTTTCATAGTAAGAATTTATCATCACTCTCTCCACATGGAAAAGCATTACTACCACGACAAGCAAGTTATTATCAGATATGTAATGATAATTTTGATGCGGCAGATTATTACAATGGAATCGCGGACAGATATGAAGTAAATGCAGATTCTTTAAATATAAAAGCAATGATAAGTATATTGAAATACAAAGATTATGATGCAGCAGATCAACAATTGAAGCAAGTGTATGTAAGCTTCCCTACTTCTAAAGGTGTGTTTCACGATTTTGCCTTGAAATTTATGGCAATGATTAAAGTAAGGAATGGAACATTAGAACCTAATTATTCAAGCCAGTTACAGAATCACTGTCAGAACTGTGGAAATGCACTGGATGGGTCAGAAAAATTTTGTATGAAATGTGGTAATTCAACCTATTGATCAATTTATTTAAAACTATAAAAATACAGATTTAAATAAAATAATTGAACTTTTAGAAATATTGCTTAATTCGTCGTATTTTTTGGGAATAATTTACAGCATCTAATAATCCAGTTAAGCATCCATATTTCAAATATTAATTAATTGTTACAAGTCCCTTAACATGGTTAGATGGCTTGGATCATTCTGATTCAGTAATAATTCAGAGTTTTTTTGAATGCATTTTTTTTCCTCGCTCCATAAATCAGCTAACTACTAAATATTATAACGTAGGAAAAAGGTAGGTAAAGGTTAGAATTCTTGTAAAAATCTTTGACTAGCGATCGATAATTTTCAAATAATAACGATTGACCAACTATCGCAAAATCACCCTTGTTGTTCTAGCCAATACTTTCCCGGGCTACTTTTGTTTGCCAAGGGATCAATATTGCAGGAATCATTAGTTCCAGAAATATCAGAATCATAGAATACAATTGAGGAGTTTCTATAATATTAATGAATAAATTCGAGCTAATCCACCAATAAAAACAAAAACCAACATTATACGAATTAGTTCAGTATGTTTCTCAATATTAGGAAGCATCCACCAAATGATGACAGCATAACTAAGGAAAACTGCGGATAAAAATCTGGTTTGACTGTCCAGGCTTCCAAATACATCTTCGTTGACACCTGTTGGAACTTTTTCGATATGTCTTGTCACTCCCAAAATAATTCCAGAAAGACCGGACAATATCGAACCCCACTTATTATTCCTAATGTAATTTGTAAAGACCTCTTACTTCGAGACACACTTTCAGACATCAAATTTCTTTTTGAGTAAATATTTTAAATTTTTGGATTGTAGTGATTTTTTATTATTGACTTAGGACTTTTAATACGCTGTCCAATGCGTGATTAAAATCAGCTAAAATTTTTATTTTCCATTCTAAAAATGGGAATAAAGGGTAGGTTATGAAATCATCATATGCTTGTTCACCAGAGTCCGCATTCGTAATGGCAACTCCACCCCTTGGTACAATACTGTATACAACGTCGATGGTCCCGTCTGCTTTCTTGGCATTTATCCATTCTTTTGCTGCTCTAACAATATCAGCGTAATTTTCTGGTACTGGACCAGCTTTCATTTTACTTATTACTAAGAATTTCATAATATTCAACTCCTATGAGTTAAACATATAGCTTATTCACGCATTAAAAAATCGTTGCCCACCTGATATTTATTTGGTAGAAAATAATTAATTAACTTAGTAAGATACAAACAAAGGTATTATTTGGTTATGTAGATATTTGTTCCAAGGAATGACAAACAAGAGTGATATGCAATTTCCAAATATAATCGAAAGGTTATTTTCAAGTGTAAAATTGAATAAAACGACTGGATCTTGGTTAATCTATTTATCAAAGTATATTAATTAAGGCTAAACTAAAATTTTGCTTAATCGGAATTAATACATCACTGAAATTAAAATGCATAATTTTATACTTCTTTCCAACTATAATATGATATGAGAACGATCTCCCATATTTTTGATTATTTTCAACTATTAAATAGACAGAAATCGAAATGGCATTTTATTTTAAGATATTCGTGCATTAAAAACGTAAACAATTTTCCAAACATGAAGAAAATATAAAAAAGTAAGTGTTTATTGTTATTTTAAAATTACCTCAATGCGCATATCTATTACTTTAAATTTAAATTTCGCCTAAAAATACTCGATGGCAACATCTTCTAGTGCACTAGATCAGTCTGAAGAAGGTTCAGAAAAAAAACTGAAAGCTATTCACCATAAATTCAAAATTACACCCATTACACCAGATCGGGTAAAATCATGGTATCAAAACTATATTCGACAACCTGTAAATTTGAGTACAACCAAAAAACCTCTGGGAATCGTTCATGTGATTCCCGAACGCTGTAAGGAGTGTACTTACTGCTGGGAGTTCTGCCCCGAGGATGTCCTTGCTAAATCAGACAATCTGAACAGTAAGGGTTATCGTTATCCAACCATTGCTGAGGGAAAGGACACCGCTTGTATTAACTGTGGATTCTGCAAAGAAATCTGTCCGGATTTTGCGATATTTACCACGGAGGTAGAGGAGGAAGCAATTTGAGCGAACGTGTACTAACTGGGGAGCATTTTATCCTAGGTGATTATGCAATCTCAGAGGGAGCAATGGCAGCTGGATGCAGTTTCTTTGGGGGATATCCCATCACTCCAGCATCGCAAGTAGCTGAGAGGATCAGTCGAAGAATGCTAGAGGTTAAGGATTGTGAGTACATCCAGATGGAGGATGAGATAGGGAGTATGGCTGCAATAATTGGTGCCAGTTGTGCAGGTGCTAAATCAATGACAGCCACTTCAGGACCCGGTTTATCACTTATGCTGGAAAATATTGGACTAGCATACATGATGGAGGTGCCCTGTGTTATTGTAAATGTGATGAGGGGGGGACCATCCACCGGGATGCCAACACTAACCTCACAAGGAGATATCATGCAGGCCAAGTGGGGATCCCACGGTGATGTGGAAATGATTGCATATGCCCCGGCAACCATCCAAGAAGCATTTGATTTTACTATAAAATCATTCAACGCCTCCGAGAAATACCGAACTCCAGTAATGCTGCTAACTGATCAGATTACTGGTCTAAGCACCGGTAACCTGGTAATACCCCCAGAAGAAGAGATCAAGCTGGAATACAGAAGGGTACCAGTAGACGTCAACAAGGATGATTACCTGCCATATGATGATAATTATTTAATTCCACCCATGGCGATTGCTGGTGAGGGTTACAATACCCACATGACTGGGTTGACCCACGACGAGTTGGGTTATCCTGCCACATTTCCTAAAGCTCATGAAAAATTGATGAGAAGACTGGAGAAAAAATTTACCGATAATATTGATGATATTGTGGAATACCAGGAATATATGCTAGAAGATGCTGATATTGCGATTGTTTGTTACGGTACAGAAAGCCGTTCGGTTAACCGCGCAATAATAGATGCAAGAGATAAAGGGATTAAAGTAGGAATGTTCAGGGCAATAACAGTCTGGCCATTTCCAGAAAAACAGATTAGAGAATTGAGTAATAAAGTCAAGAAAATTATTGTTCCTGAGGGTAACCTAGGACAGTACGTGCACCCGGTAAGAGAATTTGCGGATTGTGAGGTAATTTCCCTGCCCAGCTATAATACCCAAATACATCCACCGGCTGATATTATTGATGTCATAGAGGAGGCAAACCAATGACAATTCCAGTAATAGCTGAACGACATCCAAACGAAGATTTACTAAGAACAGAACGACTTAGCACGATTTGGTGCCCTGGATGCGGCTTAGGAGGGGTTTTGGGTGTATATACCAAAGCGATAATGAATTTACAGGATACCATTGATGTAAATAAACACGTGGTAGTCTCGGGTATAGGATGTACAGGTAGAACTGCTGGTTATGTTAAACTTGATTCTTACCACACGACTCATGGACGACCAATCGCTTTTGCTACTGGTATGAAACTAGGTAATAAGGAGCTTGAGGTAACTGTTATCAGTGGTGATGGGGATCTTAGTACAATTGGTGGTAACCATCTCATCCATGCAGCCCGTCGGAATATTAATATCAATGTAATCATGGTAAACAACTTCATCTATGGAATGACTGGTGGACAAGCATCAGCAACAACTCCTCACAAGGCATATTCAAGCACAACCCCAAGTGGGAACTTCGAATATCCCTTCAATATGCCCTCTTTGATGAAAGGTGCTGGAGCATCACACGTCGCTCGATGGACCGCTTTGCATCTGAAGCAGTTGGAATCATCTATTGAAAAGGCATTTAACCACGATGGTTTTTCATTCATCGAGGTCATTTCACCTTGTCCGAAAGGATATGGTAGAAAGAATAGTTTCAGGGAAGGTATTGATACTATGCGTTACTTCGAGAAAATGGCTTTTGTGGAGGATGATAGTGTTGATTTGCATACCATGGAGATACCAATGGATCCAGCTGCTAACTTGGCAGTTGGTGAATTTGTACTAGATGAAAAACGGTCCTACAATACTGTCAGGGCTGATTTCTTAGAGAAAGGAGGATGGGAATAAAATGCCTCGAACAGAGATGCGATTTAGAGGTGTGGGTGGTCAGGGTATCATTACCATTGGATATATTTTCGGCAGAGCTGCGGCTATATACGATAAACGTAAGGTATACATGTCCGAGTTTTACGGTCCTGAAATCACAGGTGGATTTGCCAAAACTGATGTAATCATCCAGGATGAGGAGATAGATTATCCATTGATTGACAATCCCGACTTTTTTGTGGTAATGTCCCAAGACGCCTGGGAAGCAGATGGACCAGCATTGCGTGATGATGGTGTGATTATATACGAACAGAACTTGGTAAAGATCGATGAAAACGAGAAGAGAAAATGTATGTCTGTACCAGCGATATTAATTGCAGATAAGCTGGGTAGGAGGGTAGTCGCCAATGTGGTTATGATGGGTGCAGTACAGGAAATCACAAGTGTGGTAAGTAAGGAATCCCTCGAAAAGGCCTTGCTGGATCGTATACCCAAGGGTACCGAGGAATTGAATATGGCTGCTCTGCAGAAAGGCTATGAAATAGGGAAAAAGCTGGTAGAGAATGGAGGAGTGAATTAGGATGAAAGTTGTAGATAGAAAACCTGTAATGATAGTTGGAGGGGGAGTTACCGGTATACAGGCTTCCATTGATCTGGCAGAAGCTGGTGTTGCCGTGCTGATGATAGATAAAGCCCCGGCAATAGGTGGAAAGATGGCTGCCTTGGATAAAAATTTTCCAACTTTAGATTGTTCGATCTGTATTGAGGCACCCCTGATGTCAGAAGCCATGAATCACCTCAATGTGGAGGTACGTACACTAACTGAGATTACTGCAGTGACTGGTGAAGTGGGAAATTACACAGTAACTCTCAAAGAAACCCAGAGGTATATAGATGATGAATGTACCCGCTGTGATGATTGTGTGCAAGTTTGTCCACAGATAATGCCCAATGAATTTGATGAGGGAATGGGCTGGAGAAAGGCAATTTATACCCCCTTCCAGCAAGCAGAACCAGGTGCTTATGTTATTGATATGGATAATTGTCTCAACAATCCTCCGAATTACATCCCCTGTGAGAGATGTGTAGAGGCTTGCCTTCCTAAGTGCATCGATTTTAACTTAACTCCTGAGAAAACATATGAGGTTGTAGTCTCCTCGATTATTGTGGCTACTGGTTTCGATCAGTTTGATCCAGCGATTATTCCAGAATATGGATACGGTAAACATCCTGACATATTAACCTCCATGGAATATGAGCGGATGTTGAATGCTGCCGGACCGACAGAAGGTCATATTATCAAGCCGAGTAACCATGAGGAACCAGAAAATGTATTATTTGTGCTATGTGTGGGATCCAGAGATCAGCGTTACTGTTCTTATTGTTCCCGGGTTTGCTGTATGTATTCCATAAAAGAGGCCTACCAGACCGTTGACCATGGTGTGAAGGATGTAACAGTACTCTACATGGATATTCGTGCCTATGGTAAGGGATTCGACGAATTTTATAACAGAACCTTGAAGGAAGGCATAAAATACATTCGTGGTCGACCTGCAAAAATCATATCCGATAGGGATAAACCCTTGGTAATTTATGAAAATACCGAAACCCAAGAGATTGTGGAGGAAGAATTTGATTTAATTATACTCGCACCAGCCTTACTGCCCTCAGCAGGGACATCAGAGATTGCACAGTTGATGGGTATCAATTTGGACATGGATGGGTATATTGAGAGTAAGATAGTGGAGGGATTATCTGTAGGTACTTCCAAAGAGGGAATTTATGTAGCTGGATGTGCATCTGGTCCAAAGGATATCCCTGATAGTGTTGCTGAAGCCGGAGCTGCAGCTGCTGTTGCAATGACCCATGTAAAAGAGAGGTTCTGGCCAGAAGAGGTTTACGAAGAAACAATCGATCCCCATGGAGAAGAAAAAATTGGAGTATTTCTCTGTGATTGTGGTTCTAATATTGCGGGTACTGTAAGAGTACCTGATGTGGTGGATTATGTATCCACCTTGGATAATGTTATTCATTCCGAGGAAGTAATGTTTGCATGTGCTGGAGGCACTTGTGCAAAAATCTCTGAGACTATTGCAGAGAAGGGATTAAACCGATTAGTTATTGCAGCCTGTTCTCCAAAAACACATGACCCCACCTTCCAACGGGCAGTAGCTAAGGCAGGATTGAATAAATACTTGTACGAGATGTCAAATATCCGTAATCATAATTCTTGGGTTCATAAAAAGGAACCGGATGCAGCAACCGAAAAAGCCAAAGACATGGTCCGTATGTCTATTGAAAAATCAAAACTACTAGTACCATTAAAAGAATCTATACTACCAGTAACTCAGGTAGGTTTGGTGGTGGGTGGTGGACCAGCAGGAATGGCTGCTGCATGGAATCTGGGATTACAGGGCTTTGAAACCCACTTGGTTGAGAAATCAGATAAATTGGGTGGAATGCTAAATGACTTAGACCGACTTGCTCCCTCAGGTGCTGAAGCTAAAGTTGTGCTGAAAAAAATGCTTAGTGATGTGGAAAAAGCTAATGTAATCGTCCACCTAAATACTACTGTAGATTCAATTGATGGAGCAGTGGGAAATTACAATGTTAAATTGTCCGATGGTAGTGAAATGGTAGCTGGTGGTATAGCTCTTGCTTATGGAGCAACAGCATATCAGCCAGTTTCATTTAATTATGGAGAAAATCCGAAAGTTGTTACCAATCTGGATCTTGAAGGAACTCTGCATAAGAGAAAGGAAGAAAATATTACTTTCCTTGGTTGTGTTGGATCCAGAGTTGATGAAAAGGGATGTTCACGTTATTGTTGTTCTACCATGATCTATCAGGCTTTGGAATTGAGAGAAATGGGGAAAAATGTTACTGTACTCTACAAGGACATACGAACCTATTCCCGACATGCAGAGGAAATGTATTTCGAAGCTTCTCGTAAAGGTGTTGTATTTGTTCAAATTCCACAACATGAGGATTCGGAGGAACACGTTATTTTTGAAGATGGTTTGGTCATTGCTCATGATGAATTACTCAATCATAAGGTTGCCATTCCAACTGATTTATTGGTATTAACTGTTGGAGTATGTCCACCCGACGACCATTCGGTGGCAGATATGCTGAAAGTATCCAAAACAATTGATGATTTCTTGCTCGAACTACACCCCAAACTTGCACCAGTTGAAGCTGCGGTAAATGGGGTGTACATGGCTGGTTCCGCACGGGGAGCTGTAACTCTTGAAGAAGCAATTTCCCAGGGATTGGCAGCAGCTGCCAAGGCATCAGACCTATTGGCAAAGGATACGGTGGTGAAAAAGCCATTAACAGCCATTATTGAAGCAGACAAGTGTACTGGATGTATGCGATGTGTCCGTGTTTGTCCATTTAATGCCATTATTGGTGAAAAGAAGCAACCGCATGAAGTGATAGAGGCTGCCTGTACGGGTTGCGGAACATGTGCTGGAGAGTGTCCTGAAGCTGCAATTATTATGCCTGGATTCACCGACGAACAGATAATGGTGCAAATCGATATGGCTCTACAAAATGAGCCCGAAGATAAAGTACTTGTCTTTGCCTGTAATTGGTGTTCCTATGCAGGAGCTGACCAAGCAGGTATTGCTAAGATCCAGTACCCACCAGCCTCAAGGATTATCAGAACCATGTGCAGTGCAAGAATTGGTAAGAAATTTGTCGAAAGAGCATTTGAAAAAAATGCAGGTGCAGTTCTCATGACTGGTTGTCGATTAACAGAAAAAGGAAGTGATTGCCACTACAACTTTGCTAATGTGCACACTAAGAAACGGTATGATCGCTGGGTGAAGCAATTACAAAGACAACAAGGAGTGCATCCCGATCGACTGCAACTGCAGTGGGTATCTGCCGCAGAAGGAAATGTTCTGGCTAAAAAACTTTACGAGATGGAAAAAGTACTTGATAAATTCAAAGCTGGAGAGTATACACCAGAAATTAAGGTGAAAGGAGGAGATTGACCATGACGACAGAAGAAGTCATTCTAGTCGATATGGATTTACGGAAGCACTTTGCTTCCAATCCTAATTTTACACCTGCTGAATGCTATCAGTGTGGTACATGTACAGCCACTTGTCCGATTAATATGGTTAGGGAAAGCAAATTAACAATACGAAAACTGCTTCACCAAGCCCAAATGGGTATTACTCCTGACGAATTAGTTTGGCAATGTAGTAGTTGTAAGCTCTGTGAGGTTCGTTGTCCTCGTACTGTACCCATTGTTGACAACATCCATGCCATTCGAAAGCACCATTTCAAAAAGAGAATGATACCCAAGGAATTTGAACAACTTCTTTGGAATGTACTTGAAGAAGCTAATCCTGGAGGAGAATCAAAAGCTATGCGAGGGAACTGGGCACGGGACTTGAATATCAAAGATGCTTCTAAAGGTGATTCTGATGTGCTCTTCTTTGTTGGTGGACCAGCAGCATATGATCCGAGACTGCAAAAAATTGCAAAAAATCTCTCCCAGATTATGACAGGAGCAAAGCTTAATTTTGGTATACTTGGCAAGCTTGAACCTACTAGTGGAGAAGCAGTTAAAGAAACAGGAGAAACAGGCTACCTTGATTTATTAATTCAGCAAAACGTTGATCTTTTCAATAAAACTGGTGTGAAACAA
>CAZRLL010000048.1:0-19987 GCA_964600735.1 uncultured archaeon | reverse complement strand
TACCAGGAACTTCACTAGCTAAATGATTGATTTAGTTAGTTATCATAGTATGCGTGGTAATTCCATTCCAGAATTAAAGGGGAGTTATATCTTTGCAGATTATGGTTCTGGTCGCATTTGGAAACTAGAATATGATGGTATTAATCCAGCCACAAATACAGAAATAATCGATAGTGCCTTAAATATTGCCACCTTTGGAATTGATAAGAATAAGGAGTTGTACATAGGCGCATTTGATGGTAAAATACACGAATTTGTTCCAACAAAAAATTTAACAATTTCTTCATCAGTTTTTGAAACTTCAAACCAAAATGACACTACATCTACATCCCAAAGTGATATTTTATCTTCTTCACAAAATGATTCTGTATCTTCAGAATCAGATCAACTAAATTATCATCACAACCAGCTTCCTATCATACTATCCATAATTATTAAAGTTAGGAGAAAAAGAAAGAAAAATTAGCTTAGCAATCTACTTGAATTATTTAATTTATTTTGCTAGTTTATTTCTGCTAAATTTATTTACTATCTCTTCCTGATCATGGGTTTCTATACTGCACGGTCTTAATTTTCTGATCTGTTTAATGGCTTCTGTTCCAGAAAAGGCTTTATCCCTGGATAGCAACCATATGGCCATCAATGTTCCAGTTCTGCCACACCCGGCAATGCAATGGACGAGAATTGGGTCCTTTTGAGTTTCATGTTTATTACATATATTCAAGAATTCCTCGATTTGTTCATCGGTGGGGGTACTAAAATCAGGGATTGGAATATGATAAATTGTAAAATGACCAGATGTATCTGTATATGGATCCTCTGTTAGATTAATTAATATCTTGATACCATGATTATTCAAAAATTGAAACTGCTTAGGGTGGAAAGGTTTGGAGGAACCTGCAATTATTAATTCCTCAATCCAGGAAAAATTGTATAAATCAATTTGATATCTTTTATCCACATCCTACCTGGCTGATATTTCTTTAAATATGTTATAACTATTAGAATGAATTTAGCTAAATTTAACATATATCTACACTAGATTTATTTCAAATGCAATCACAGAGAGATGTGTCTAATATTAATCTTATGATAAAAATTGGAGGTTCAGTTCTAACTGACAAAATGCAATCTAATGTCATAAACTATGAATTAATAGAGAAAATTTGCTATAAATTGAAGGTTTTATATGATCGTGATATGAAATTTGTCATTGTAACGGGAGTAGGAAGCTTGGGTCATCAAACTGTAGCAAAATATTCTGTACATAAAGGAGATGATGGATCACTTACAAGGCGATTAGGCTTGTTGAAAGCCCAGATACAAGTTAATAAGCTGCGAAATGTATTCTTAGGTGGCTTATTAGCTGCAGAGATACCTGCAGTACAATTCTACACCTCAAGTATTGCAGAATCAAATCAGATGAAACCGATAAAACTTTTTCTAGAACCAATAAAAAAATTCATGGATTCGGGTTTAATTCCAGTAGTTTCAGGGGATGTAGTTGCAGATCAATCCATGGGGTTTTCAGTAATGAGTGGAGATATTGCCTTTCTTGAAATTTATAAGCAATGGAAACCTAAACTTCTAGTTTATGGAACCGATGTTGATGGTATTTTCACTGCAGATCCAAAAAATGACGAAACAGCTCAATTAATAAAACATATCAACTCAAAGATGATGCAAAAATCGCTCAAAGGAATTACTGATGGGACAAATATTGATGTAAGTGGTGCAATGTTGGGAAAATATAGGGCGATAATGACGCTGTTATCTATTGATCAGTCGATTGAAGTACATTTAATTAATTTGCATGATCCCGAAAACTTACATCGTTTAGTAGATAAAATTCCATTTGATCACACAATATTTGGAAATTAGAGCAAGTGTAATTTTATAATATCTATTGTCTATTTCGAAATCTTGCGTACTGCTAATATTGACAGAAAAGATATATAAGAATAGCAATTTTTTAGGATTTGACATGGCTAATTTTACATTTTTTGAGGGGTATGAATGGGCTCAAGATATTATCGTTGTAGTATTAACGATATTGGCAATTCAACTTTTTATAACTCTAAATGATCAAATAAAATCAAAAGGTTATCTTAATACTAATGTAACCAGAAAATTCATCCATATCTTTGCTGCTCCCATTTACATATTTATGTGGATGCTGTATAGCAACAAATGGTACAGTCCATACCTATCATTAATTGTACCTGGATTATTTGCTATCCAATTCATTTTGGTTGGACTGGGAATTCAGGAGAATGAAGAGTTTATTCAGACAATGAGTCGATCTGGAGACCCTAAAGAGTTGCTTAAAGGAGCTTTATACTATGCAATTATGATGATGGTAGCTGCAGTTTTCTTCTGGGTAAGTACGCCCTTGGAGAGTGAGTATAGTCCAGTGGCGATCGTCGCCCTCATGGTTCTGGCCTTTGGTGACGGCTTTGCAGATGTTGTGGGTCGAACTATAGACAAAATGAAATTTACCATATTATCAGATAAATCAGTACCCGGAACCTTAGCTATGCTGGTAGCTTCAATTGTTTCGTCATTTCTTGCATTGATCATCTTTGGTTTTGATCTGGATGAATTAACGGTAATCACATTGGTTGCATGTGTTGTTGCAACTATAGTCGAGGTGGTTTCTCCTAAGGAAACCGATAATTTAACCATCCCCGTATCTGTATTCTTGGTATTTTTATTATTAACACCAGTCTTGGCTGATGGTGCAAATTGGGACGTTTTCAATATAATGAAACCTTGATATTATTCCTCTTTATATTTCAATATATGATCGATTAATATATCAATGTCATCTTTTGTATTATGTCTATGGGGTGAAATCCGGATACCCCCATCTCTAAAAGCGATTATTGTTTTCTTCTTCTTCAAATAATTAACCAACTTTAACGCGTCCACATGAGTATTCAGCTTGATTATCCCACTTCTGGTTCCTGTTACCAATGAACTTGATAAGGTCAAATCAGTATCGGAAATTTTTTTTATTAGATAATCATTCAAACCAATAACGTGATCATATGTTTTATTTACATCCCATTCCAAAATTACCTCAACACTGGCATTAAATGCATTGATATTGGCCATAGGTGATTGTTGAAACCTTCTTGCATCATCCCATGGATTGAATGGATTATGACTCATATTATAAAATTCTTTACTAGAAAACCAGCCTACAAGTACAGTATCCAATAATTCCAAATGTTCAGGTTTAGAATATAAAAATCCTATATTATATGGTCCCAATAGCCATTTATATCCACCTGTGGAGACAAAATCAACACCTGATTTCTCAATATCAAATGGAACAACTCCTAGACTCTGAATGGCATCAACAAGCACTAGAGCATTATGATCATGGGCTAATTTGGATATTTCAGCCAGGTCCGTACGAAAGCCATTAGAGAATTGTACATGGCTAAGACTAGCTAAGACTGTTTGATCATTAATTATATTTTCCCAATCCTCAAATAATAATCTATTATTCCTAGTTGGAATAATCTTTAAATCCATGCCATATCTATTTGTTACTTTTTGCCAGCAATAGCTATTGGTGGAAAATTCCATTTCAGTGATTACAATATTTTTTCCTTCTTGATATCTCTTATGCAAACCATCAGCAACTATATGTAACCCAGATGCAGTATTGGAGGTTACCGTAACACCGTCTTTACTCCCGTGTAATAATGTGGCTACATTTTCTCTGAATGTGTTCCATAATTCTAACATTTCATCAATATTGATTGATCCCTCTCCTAGTTGTGATTGATCATTATAAGTTTTAGTAATTATTTCCAAAGTTATTTTTGGGAGGGGTCCTATTGAAGCATGGTTTAGGTAGGTTACTCCTTCTCCAATATTCATTTGATTAGAGATGGGGGGCTAATCATAATTCAATAATAATGTCAATATTAATAATAACTGTGATACTCTGAATATTACCATTAATCGAATTCGTGATTTTAGTTGCTAGTTCGTTACTCTATTTGTTATTTTGAATTTTTAATGATAATCAATTTTCAAAATTGTTTTATTTACTAATGCTTTTTTCTCTAGAAAAAATTAAGCACATAGTGACTTTTGCTAGTTATTCCAAGCTATCTTTACAGGAGATAGGTGGATTATCTACTTTTCAATTTCTAGCCTATTTTCGAAGAGCGATCTTTTATACTTTTGTAAGTATCTATCTTAGAGTAGTTATTGGTTTAAGTACGACCGAGACGACACTTATGGCGACTTTCGCTATGCTAGTAAATGTGGGATCGCAATCTTTCATATGGGGTAAATTGTTAGACAAAACAAAGAAAAGCGTATCTTTTATTGTAATCGGAGAAATCATTGCTGGGTTGGGTCATCTCCTTATGATGTTTTGGCATAAGTACGAATTGGATAATGGTAATATCAAATTTGCCGGATATACAATTATTATCAGCCTGGGATTGATTGAATTGCCTTGGTCGATGTCCAATGTAGGTTGGTCCGCATTAATCTCTGAAAAGACAAATCCAGAAGAAAGAACAAAAATAATGTCCCAGTTGTCAATTATTGGTGGTATTGGGGGGATCACGGGTGCGACAAGTGGAGGTTTTGCTTATCAACAAGGGAATGGCTTCTCTGATGGCAATTTATTTATTATAGCCGCAGTTATAATGATCATTTCTGGATTGATAGTACAATACACATTGAAGTCCAATAGCTATCATTTTAATAATAATCAAGATGATTTATTAAATCCTGATAATGATAATTCTAATCAAGGACAAACATTGAAATCATTTAGTCAACTCCCTGAAGATACTAAGAGAGTATATATTTTATTTCTTATCTCGTTAATGCTTATTAATTTTGGCAGGAATTCAGTTGCGATCATAACTAGCTTTTTTATCGTTGATGAAAATGCATTTTCGGCCTCTGATGCACAAGTAGCTATTTTCCGAAATATATCGGGTGTAGCTACATTGATTTCTGGAATTATACTAGGTACTGCTTTAACAAACTTAAAAGATACCAACGTATTATTTACAGGAGCAATTTTTGCACTTGTAGGACTTGTATGGTTATCAATTGCCCCAAATTTTATCCTGGTATTAATTGCCGCGGCGTTATTGGGCTCAGCTATGGTTGTGATACAAGCTTCAAGTTATTCAATTGTATCAAAAATTATACCAGACGAATACCGTGGTCGAATGTTTGCTTACTATAATGCAACTTTTTTCCTAAGCTGGGGTGTGGGTGCAACTTTGGTGACTGGTCCAATCTCAGATCTATTAATAGCAAATGGCGTTTTAGCTGCAACCGCTTATCGTACAAGTTTTCTAGTCGCTGCTCTTCTCGTTGTGATAGGCATTATCGTTCTATTACATACAATTCGATTGATAACTCATTTTGAAGAAGAATTGTTGTCTGAAGATTAAATGATTACCCATAGCAATCACAAAATCTTCTTCTAGAATTTAATCAAGGAATTTCTCCAACATATCACTATCCTCCCGCATAAATAGCATCGAATACGATAATTAAACTTAGTAATTTCCCATAAATTTAAAATTCTCATTTCTATTATTTCATTGCAAGAATTAATTTAATGAGATAATCTACTCGCTGAGATTATTTATTTCTGATAACGCTTGCTTAGATGAAAAATCACTTAAATTCAAATGTCTCAACTTCGCCCCCAACGATGTGGTAGTGTAAATTGATCTTTGCATCATCAGGAATATTCTGATCATTCATCTCATCTGCAATTTTTCTTTGTAGTTCATAAAATTGAGAATTAATTTCAGCAAAAAAAAGTAATATTTCAATAATATGACGTGTTTTTGCAATTTTCATTTCAAGACTGAAATTCGCAATCGAACCCATTGGATAGTTTGAATTCAGTGGTTTCTTGTTCTGATTGAATGCACGAGCAGCTTGTTCCAAATTACCAACAAATAATTTCTCTAGAATATGGTTATACGCTAAATTTTTTCTCTCTTGATCTGCCTGGGCAAGACTGTTGGGATGGTTTCTAAGTAGATCAATGTAAAATGTACTTATTTCATCATCGGATTTCTTTAACAGCGATTTGAATATTTGTTTCATTTGATCTACATTCTCTTCAGATTTTTCTTGATCCCGTTTGAAAGGACTCCCAAAGTACTTTTGTCCAAATTCTGTTAATTGATAGTACTTACCTTTATTTTCAAGAGTCATTTTCTCGTCTAATTTAATTACAGCAGGTTCTTTGATCAGAGATTTCAAATGATGAAAAATTGTTGCTTCATTTTTGGACAATATATTAGCCAATTTCTTGATATTACATGATCCAAAGGTGTCAATAGCAAAAACAATTGCAACACGTGTTTCTACTTCATAAATTTCACTTATCCGGTCTATTGTAACCTGATCATATTTCTCTTTGTATGCATCCTGAGTTTTTATCGAATCGATTTTGTCATCCACATTAAATTCTTGTTTAGACTTTTTAGCCATGATTTTCCCAATCATATTAATCTTGCTTCTATTTATAAATTTGATCATCTAATGTATTTGACAATCAAAACATTTTAATTATTTAATCATCATATTAATTTGACGATCAAATTATGGAGAATACGCATGATACAAAAACCAGAAATTGAAATCCAACAATCAAAAATTACCGAAACAGAAATACAGCAACTTAAAATACCAGAAAATGATGTATTGTTCCTCTCAAAACAAGAATTTAAAAAAGATTATGACGAATTATGTCAACTTTATGATTATATTTTTGCCAGAGAGTTCACATCAAAAGGAACGTCTGCAAAGGCTGTACTCGACGATTATTTAACAATGGCACCATTCTTAAAATTTTTAGGAATTTTCAAAAAAAGATTCAGAAACGTTATGAATGGTTTTGTCTACAAGAATACAAATGATGATATCATAGCCACAGTCAATGTTGGGAATCGTGGTAATTATTGGGAGATCTCTATGGTGGCAACACATCCAAAGTATAGAAGGCGTGGACTGGGGGAAAAATTGGTAACTACTGCAATTGAGTTTGGTAAAGACCATGGTGCTAATATTTGCGTGTTGGAGGTTATCGAAAATAATACTCCTGCATACAATCTTTATCTAAAACTTGGGTTTATACACTATGAGACCATTGACAAATTTAGGCTTGATGAACAATATTTATCAAATGAGATAAGAGAAGTTGCAATGCCTGACAATTTTGAAATAAAGGAAATGAAGAGAAATAAAAGAACCAATAAAGAAAGGATTGACCTATTAAAACGAACAACTTCTGTAAAAGAACAAGCTACTTTACCAATTGACGAAAACCAATTTGACAAAGGTTTGCTTGTTAAAATATTGAGACCATTATTGATAAAATTATTAAAAATCAAAGCAAGTAGTTGGCTAGTATATGATGGGGACCTTCTAATTGGCGAAATGGCATGTGTTTTGAGTCATAACGAAAAATCAACACATAATATAATCATTGAAATAGATCCAAAATATGAAAGGGAACTTGCAAAACACTTAATCTCCAAAGCGATTAGATATATTCAAGAAAACAAAAAACATGATTTGAAAGTTATAATAAATGTCAGATCATCATATCAAGATGTTATCTCAGTGTTAAACGAATACAATTTTAAGAAATTTGAGACTGACCATATGATGGGGTTAAAACTATAAACGGGTATCATCTCAATTCTAGAACTTCTCGATCCGAGTTATCTTCTATCACAAACAATTTCTTGGTGAGAGCATTACTCGGTATAATTTTTATATTTGTGATTCAAGTAACAAGCAAAGAAATTATTGTAAAGCCTCTATTATCATTATTACCAATATCAGAGAGTGTTAAATTAACTATCCAATTCTCGATAGGTTTTTTGGTTATTTTCGCAAGCTATGTTATATTTGTTAGGTATTATGAGAAGAGAGAATTAACTGAATTATCACGAGATAATATGAGAAAGGAGATTGCAGTTGGGATAATAAGCTCAATTTTCTTAATAACTATTGTATTTGTAACTTTATTCATAATGGGATATTATTCAATTACTTCGTTTAATATGAATTTTTCATTTTTTGAAGTTTTTGCCTTTATTCTAGCTCTTGCATTAATTGAAGAACTTATGTTTAGAGGATTCCTCTATCGATTAACTGAGGAGAGTATTGGGACCAATTTAGCAATTTTAATATCTGCATTGATATTTGGTATGGTACATATTACCAATGATAATGTGAATGTTATAACTATTATATCTGCAACCTTTGGTGGATTATTATTATCTGTTATGTATAGTTATAGACAGAGTCTTTGGTTACCCATATCGTTTCATGCTTTTTGGAATTATTCGCAAATAATTTATGGTTCAAAGGTCACGGGAGATGATTATGGTACCTTTGCTGAAGCTAAGTTTGAGGGACCCGAATTTTTTATCGGAAAGGAATTTGGAATAGAAAATTCAATTTTAGTTCTTCTGGTTGTCTTGATACCTACAATCATTCTTTATGTAGACCTGTCCCGAAAAAATTTGTTGAAACTACCATATTGGAAAAAATCAAATACAATTGAATAATTTGTCAATAAATGATTACTTAGATAATCACAAAATCTTCTTCTAGAATTTTATCAAGGTACATCACCAACATATCAGCATTCGCCTTGGTAAATACCATCGGGGGTTTGATTTTTAATACATTATTTAGGGGTCCATCAACGCTAATCAAAACACCGTGATCTTTCATCCGGTTGACTATGTATGTTGCCTCCTTTGCTGCAGGTTCTAGAGTCTCACGATCCAATACTAGTTCTACACCGATGAATAATCCACGTCCACGCACCTCACCGATTAGTGGATGGTTTTTCATGAGTTTAGTTAATCCAGACTTGAGATAGTTTCCCACCTTTAAGGCATTTGCCTGTAAATTTTCTTCCTTGATAATATCCAGTACAGCTATCCCTACCGCACAGGATACTGGATTCCCACCAGTTGTACTAAAATATTCCATACCATTGGCAAATTTATCTGCAATTTTTGTTGTTGTTATCACTGCACCCAAAGGATGAGCATTCCCAATTGGTTTGCCCAGAGTTACAATATCTGGAACAACATCTTGGATCTGAAATCCCCAAAAATGGCTACCTACTCGACCGAATCCAATTTGGACCTCATCGGCAATGCAAATTCCCCCAGACTCTCTTACATATTCAAATGCATTTTTAAGATAATTATCAGCAAGCACTATTTGCCCACCGCAACTAGGTAATGATTCAAAAATAAAAGCAGCTGGTTTTCTGCCTTGACTGCTCAATTTATTTACAACTGTTGCAATTTCTTTAGCGTATTTTTTACCAGCATCTAGGTCGTCTTTTTTGTACTTTCCCCGGTAGGTATCTGGAAGGGAGACTTTATGGACATTTTCACTTATACCCATTCCCCCGGGACCATCAAATTTGTATGGGCTTATTTTTACTAGTTGATCTGTATTTCCATGATATGCTGCATCCAACACAATTATATCCCTTTGACCAGTATAATAATATGCCAACCTCAAAGCCAACTCATTTGCTTCGCTCCCAGAATTGACAAAATAACACACGTTCAATGGTTCAGGTAAAGTTTCACAAAGTAGCTGTGCATAATTAACCAAATTTTCATGCAAATATCTAGTATTTGTATTCAATATTGCTGCTTGTCTATACAACGCTTCTACAACTCTGGGATGTGAATGACCCACATGTGGGACATTATTTACAGCATCTAAAAATTTCCTTCCCGTTTTATTATACAAGTATTGCATAAATCCTTGGACAATATTGAGAGGTACTTTATATGAAAGACTTAGGGAATCCCCAATTTTTGCCTTTCTATACCTGAACAGATCCTCATCGGATAATTTGGTCTTTTGAAAAATTGATTCGGGTAGTTGTAATATTGTATTAGGATTGGGGCAAATAGAAAGCCAAATTTCTCTTTCTGAATGCAAGGCGACTCCGGGAAAATTCCCCTTATTTCCAAGCATATCTGTTATCAATTGAAAATGTAAGTGAGGTGGCCAATTACCATTTATGGAGTAATCACCTATTTTACCAATTTTATCCCCTCTTTTGATAATCATTCCTTCTGTTTTATTATCCAAGGAATCTTCACTCAGATGTCCTAATAATGTATAGAAACTTAATTTATCGAATTTATGTTCAATTATTAACGTGGATCCATAATCATATTCTCCCGAATTATTTTGGAAACTATGGAGTTTACCATCCAATGGTGAATATATCGGTGTTTCCGCTGTAGTGAACAAATCAATTCCTAGGTGGATTGTACGCCATAAACTTCCCTCATCAGCTTCAACTTTAAATTCATCTCTTAAGTATCCCATTCTCACTTCATCAAAATTCCCCACTGCAATTTTGACCCCTTTTTGTTTGATTTTAGTATCTATTAATTCACTTAAAATCCTTGTATCCATTATTTCAGCTGCATTAATCAATTCAAGACTGGAAACACTGAGGTCAATATTTGTAAGACTAGATTCATTCAAATCAAAATCAAATAAATTCCCAATTTTATCTTTATTTCTACCACTCCAATCAGTAATTTCCTGAGGAATGGGAGATATCTCCAGACCGCATGCTTTTCTAAATGAATAATATGCAAATCGTGGTTGAATTTCTTTTAGTAAATTTAAAGTCTGCCAGGCAGGTTTCTGACTAATAATAAGATAATCATTTTCTGGTTCTATTGTATGTTGAAAAGCTGATATTGATACACTCATGCATAATCTCATCGCAATTAAAGTAAATATGTGTTCCAATTCAATTTTGGTTAATGGGTAAACTGAGTGATATCCTGCTATAATTTCAGATGAGTATTTGATAGGTTCTTTTTTGTTAAGTATCAGATAGGCAATTCCAATTGCTAACTCAAATACTGTACACGAATAAACCATATCACCAAAATCTATTATACCAAGATTGATAGCATTTTCATTTAAATCCACAATTATATTATAATCATTAGTATCACTATGAATTACACTTTTTCTCATTTTTGGAAGGGCTGGCAAAACTTGGATTTCAAATAAATTTAGAAATTTATCTAATATAGCTAATTTTGATTTATCTGATACGCATCCTCTATATTTCCTAATAATCGGACTTGCGTTGGCTAAATCCCAGTAGAAATCCCTTATTGTTTCCGGATGTGAAAAATCGATTAATCCCATACTAATATTTCCCAGAAAACAACCCACTGTATTCATTAATTCAGATGAATGAGGTTTAACTTCAGCAATCACCTTTCCTTTTACAAAGGATAGCATTCTCACAAAATGGTTTTTTCCTTCTATTTGGAGACTTGTAATCATTTCACCTGTTTTTGAATGAATAACTTTTGGATGATTAACGCCTATATTATTAGATGTAAAATGGATCATGGCTTGATTTTGGAAATCAAGAACCTCTTTTTTCTCTGAAATATTAGCGATTTTTAATACAAATTCCTTCCCCTCCTCACCAATTATGTGAAAATTTTGATCACGTTCACTTTGTAGTTCATTAATCGATCCGAAGATTCCAAATACGTCTTCTGCAATTTCAGACACCTCGGAAATCGATAAATTTGGACGTAGATGGTCATCGCTTAGCAATATATATTTTTCAATTAAATGATGATTTCATTACTTTTTTTATCATTAAACGTAATGAAACAAAGTAAACGATGAATACTTGAAGATACGCCAGTAATCTGTTGAAATATTGAGGTTAGCTTACAAGCTGGAATGAAAATTTCATTTATTTATGTTGTCATTTTTCGGAATTTTCCTGAATTGGAAAAATTTGTATTTATGGCCCCTTTTTGAGATAAATCCTTTATTATATTTGGATTGTAACGAATAATTGTAAAATTCGAAAAATATATAAAAAAAAGTGGTAACGAGTTAATTCTCCAGGGGGTTTTCACCTCTGCGAAAACTAATCCACATCCTCCAAAGGGTTTTCACCTCTGTTAGGACTTGACCCATCGATTACAGGCTTAATGTTTAAAACTCCCAAAGGCTTCTTAGACACCAGCAATCTTCTTAGATTCAGTCTAAGTGTAATCATCACAAACTTGAGCATATCCTGTGATTTTGTGCCTACAAGTAGACACTATTACTCTTATTCTGTTCTCGTTACCAAGTATAACTTTGAAAATTCTGATATAAAAATTTGTTGAATAATTTCAGTTTACTAATGTTCTTTATATACGTTTGAATATCCGAATTGATTGTTTTTCCGCAATAATTTGTCATTTAGTTATAATGTTATTTCAAACTCGTGGACTACGATATTCTCAATTATTAATTAGCGCATGAGTCTGAATGATAATTCTCACACGATGAAACCTCATTGATGGATAAATAAGCTTCAGCACCAAAATTGCCATATTAAGAAAGAGTAAAAAGGAAAAACAGGTAACAGAGAACTGTGGAATTAAACAAATCTGCAGAGGAAACTCTAGATCCCCAGAACTGGGATAAAATGAGACAACTAGGTCATCGCATGCTAGATGACATGTTTGATTATTTGCAATCGATTAGAGAGGAAAAAACTTGGGTTCCGATCCCAGATAATGTAAAATCGGGCTTTAAACAGCCGGTTCCATACAGTCCACAAGATATGAGTGAGGTGTACGAGGATTTCGTAAATTTTATCCTGCCATATAAAGAGGGTAATATTCATCCGCGATTTTGGGGATGGGTTGAAGGCACCGGTACTCCATTTGGAATGCTTGCTGAATTGCTTGCATCTGGTGTAAATCCAAATGCTGCGGGTGGTGAAAATTCTGCAACTTATGTAGAAAATCAGGTAATTGATTGGTTTAAAGGAATATTTGATTTTCCAGCTGAATCGAGTGGTATAATTGTTAGTGGAGGTTCCATGGCAAATTTAGTCGGTTTGACTGTTGCGCGAAATATTAAAGCTGATGTGAATATACGGGAGAAAGGAGTATTATCAACGGACAAACCATTGATTGTTTACGGATCCACTGAGATGCATAGCTCACTTCAAAAGGCCATAGAATTGCTCGGATTAGGAAATAATAATTTGAGAAGAATCTCTGTTGAAGATGATTTTAAGATCAATTTAAATGAATTAAAGGAGCAAATTGAATATGATAAAAAACATGGATGCCATCCCATCTGCGTTATTGGGAATGCAGGTACAACAAATACTGGTGCCATTGATGATTTGAATGCTTTGGCTGATATTTGTGAAGTTAAAGATCTTTGGTTTCATATTGATGGTGCATTTGGATCCCTGGTAGCTTTGAATTCTTCTTTGAAAAAATTGGTTTCTGGGATTGAACGTGCTGATTCTCTTGCATTTGATTTTCATAAGTGGATGTATTTACAATATGAAGCCGGTTGCACCCTAATTCGAAGTAAATCAGAACATTTCAAATCATTTACCTTGACCCCTGATTACATGATTCATGGTACTCGAGGTCCAGCAGGTGGTGATTATTGGTTCAGCGATTTTGGTGTAGAGCTATCCAGGGGATTTAGGGCATTGAAAATTTGGATGTGTATTAAACATCAGGGTATTGATAAATTTGGTCGTATGATCAAGCAGAACATCGATCAAGCCAAGTACTTGGAATATTTGATTAATGGATCTTCTAATCTAGAGATTCTCTCTCCAGTTTCTCTCAATGTTGTATGCTTCAGATTTGATCCCGGTAATCGAACTACGGAATCACTCAATTCTCTTAATGAAGAGATACTCCTCCAATTGCAGGAGTCTGGTGTAGCAGTTCTCTCGAGTACAATATTACATGGTAAATATGCATTAAGAGCCGCAATTACCAACCAACGGACGATACGAGCTGATCTAGATATGACTGTAAAAAAAATAGTTGAGATCGGAGATGTATTGAAGAATGATTTTAAATAAATCTAAGACTATTTGAGAAGTTTTCGAATGAAGATCATATATTTGAGGAGATGGATAATATGATGTTAAACAATGAATTAAACACTTTCTTTCCCAAATATCTAATATATTTGCATGGTTTGCACCTTACCAAAGAATACAAAATATTTTTCTAATAGTGAAATTAATTCAGGATCTCTGAATCAACATGTAATTTTTTTTTCAAATTTCACAATAACTACGAATCACGAATCAAAGTTGTATTGATTTTTGGTACTCAAGCAATGGGAAAAATCAATGTTGTGAAAAATCCAAAATGTATTTGATCTGCAAACCTATTCCTGAACCTCTTCGTATCGAAAACATGTTGTCAAATGGTCATTTACCATTCCGGTTGCTTGCATAAACGCATAGCATATGGTTGGTCCCACAAATTTGAATCCCAACTTTTTGAGTGTTTTACTCATTATTTCTGATTCAGTAGTTTTTACAGGTATTTCTGATTGTTTTTTCCAAGAATTATTAATTGGTTTATGATTAACAAATTGCCAAATAAATTTTTTAAAAGAACCATATTCTGTCTGTAATTCCAATAATATTTGAGCATTGACAATAAATGCTTCAATCTTTCTTCTGTTTCGAATAATCCCCTTATCCTGCATTAATTGCTCGATTTTCTCTTCATCATATCTATTAATTTTTGTCGGATCAAAACCATCAAATAATTTCTTGTAATTTTCCCTTTTATTTAATATAGTCTGCCAACTCAATCCTGCTTGAGCACCTTCTAGGCATAGAAATTCGAAAAGCAATTGGTCTTCATATTCTGGTTTACCCCATTCCATATCGTGATATTGGATCATCAATTGATTAGATCCACTCCATTCACATCTGATTTTGCTTGGCATTTATTACATCATAGTGTGAGATTATTATTAAGGTCTCGGTTGGGCTTAAAAGTTGATTTTATTAATCAATTTTTTGAAATTTCAAAATCTAAATTGGAAATCGCTCTAATACCAACTTTTTAATTGGGTCGTAGCTTTTCAACAAATCATGATTTATTATTATTATTCTAAAGGTACAGTTCATATCCCTTCCTTCGATTGGTAAATTATTTATACTATTTTTTATCGATTTTGCTTATGAAAAAGATACCAATATTGTTAAGGTCTCTCTTAATTATTTTTTTGATTTTATCAATTCACCAGGTTAAAGCAGATGAAGATGAGGATGAAGAGGATGATGCTGAAGATATTGGGAAAAATTTGGGTACAGCAGCTATCGGATTACTTTCAATTGGTTTCAGCTACATATTTTTACGTAGAAGTTATGTATATTCACGAAAATACTTGTCAGATGAGGACCATGGAGAACTGAAACAGATAATAAAAACCATACATAAAAAATTAAGATCGCCCCTGTTGATATTGCATAATGCAACTATGATTATCGCGACTGTATTGGGAGTTATTCATGGAATTATTGTAGGCTTAGGAGAGATAGGGATTGGTGTTTCTGGTTGGATTGCCGCGGGATCTATGATAATTTTATCCATTTCAGGTTTGATAATTTGGGTACGTTTTAGACCCATATGGAATTATAGGAAACAGCGAACAACGATTCGGTTTCTTCATCAACAATGGTTATTTACAGGAATAATGTTAATTGCCTTATTATTGCATGTTTCAATATTTGAGGATTAATATCGAGAAGTGAGATAAATTATTATTAAGGTACGATCAATTGCATGAATATGATGATATAACATTTTATAGCTTTGATAGACCAAACGATTGCTATTATGACATATGAGTTTAATGATGATGAAGCAGAGACTATGTGGGTTTTCGGTAATTATACAGTGCTTGTAAGCTTATTGATGGGGCTTGTTGGTGTGATTGGTATCTTCTCCTTAATACTTTCAGATCATGATAATGTACGTACTTTTGTTTTGCTGATGGAATTTATTTTTCTCATAGTTATTGCTGCAATTTTATTTCGACCATCAGACAATTTTAGAAATATTGCAACTAGCGAAGGAAGGGATATCCAAGAACTAATGCGTGGTATTGATGAATTTAGCCTTGCATTTGCTGTCACTGCAGTATTAATCGCTGTGATTGGGATGTTAAATTTCCTGTTAATATTAAGTAAAATATAGGATAAGAATAAAATGAGCGAATATGAATTTAGTGAAACAGATAATCGGAAATTTTTGACCTTCTCCCAAAACCTTACTTATCTATCGATTAGTCTAATTTTTTCTGGCATAATCATAACAATCCTAGGAATTATCCAAAAAACAAACTTTGGAGATTTATTAATCGGAATTATTTTTATTTTAATAGGTTTATCTCTCGAAGTACCTGTTCTGAACTTTCAAAATATTATAGTGTCAACTGGAAAAGATATGAGTGAATTGATGAAAGCATTTACCTTTCTCAGTTGGGGTATGATATTTATAATGGGAGCTATTGGATCGATTTTGATCGCAGTTACAATTGGTTTCATTATTAATATATTTTAATAAGTTCCCGATTTTAAGTTAACGTACCACATTCAGTACAAAATTTTTGTAATTGTTTTAATCCCGAACCACATTCAATACAGTATTGAGTAATCGCTAAATTAGTATCATTTTGATAATAATTTGATCTTCTCGTGTAATTTTGTTGAGACTGTCCTTGCCGCATATTATACGGCTTTTTCACCATATTAGACTTAAAAGAAAATAAAATGATACCTATTACAATTAATATTATCATGAAATTTGATATCCGAAACCCCAAGACGAATATTCCAGAAAAAAATAATGCGATACCGAGAATAAGAGGAAATAGACTAGAGTTGTGATGACTTCTATTGAAACAATTCATCATAATATGATTCTTAGTATTACATAATAAAAAGGAATTTGATTAGAGAATATATACTCTATATATCTTGATGTTCAATTAGAGTTTGAGTATTCCATCCAGTATTCCAATTATATAAAGAGTAAATATGGCCCTTAATGCCACAATTGTAATTAAAATGAAAAACACGTGGTGTATGTTCTATCAGGATTTTTTCAAATAATAAACCACTTTTTTTACAGTAATTTACAATCTTTCCAAAGGTAATCTAATAACGAATCGAGTTTTGAAGTTAACAAAATAATGTATTTATCACCAGCACCACAGTATAATAAGATCTTATTTTGCTTCACAATCATTCCCATAGGAAATACAACTGCAGGTACATCTATTGGAAATTCATATTCACCGAATAATTCCCAAGGATAGGACGGAATATATATAGGTAATTTTGTTCTACAAAGGACAATTGATGGATTATTTAGGTCTAAAATCGCTGCACACACAGAATATGCCCTTTTTAAATTCCCCAATACATTATAATTCTCACACAGTTCAGCATTTATTTCTCCAACACCATGATAAATTATCAACCAACCTTTCTCTGTTTTTATCGGAGGTGGTCCAGATCCGATTTTCTCATTCTCATGTGAGTATACCCCAGTTTCTAGTAATAATTTATTTTTCCGATCATGATATAATTCGGTCCAAAGGTCATGATAATTAGATGGATTTTGTATCTGTTTCAAACCCTCTTTTAAATAATTGATATAAATATTTCCTGCAAAGCGAAGTAGAATATATTGTTTTCCAGATACTGCTTCTGGGAATATGAGTGCGTTTCTAGATTCAATAACTGGAACGATCCCATGATACTTAAAATTTCGAAAATTTTGAGTTGAGTAGATGGCAATACGGTCTCCTGGATTTGTTTTATTACCTACGAAGGGTGGAATTACTTTTCCACAGCCTATTAACCAGAATAAATCATCGTTCTTTATGATCCTAACATCTTCAATACCATACATGAAATCTTTATGTTCAGTTCCATCTCCTTTTATTACACCATCATTATATCGTTCAAAATTAATCCCATCCTCGCTAGATAAGATCCATATTTTTGAGATGTAACTTCTAAAGAAAAACTTCTCTATTCCTATTGTTTCATCAAAGAATTTTCCTCGTTGGTATTCAGAATGTACTCGTGGCGTTAAAATAACCTTGTTATCGAATAGCGCAGATCCACAGTTGAATATTGAACCAATTTTAAGAATACCATCATCATACCAGATTTGACCAAAGTCCTGAGGCTTGATAATTGGATTTTTTGGATGAGAGTGAAGTTTAAATATCTTTTCTCCACTCGGTAATTCTTCCACTGATCCATCATGTGCTGTAGAAAGAGTCTTTTCTATACGTATCATAAGGTATAATCGGAAGTTTAAGAAACAGATTATTTAAGTCTTGATAAATAATGCAAACAACTGCAAAAAAATATTCTAATTTTGCGACTTGACCATTCTCAAAAACATAGATTTTGGATTGCTATAATCCAAAATAATTCTCGTTATGAATAGTATAAATGCAATCAGGATGGATTTGAACTATAATTTATCCATCAGCAAACTACAGTTAACCGATGAATAAATAATCATATACTTTCCCGGTCATTTTAGCCACTTTGACCCATGAAGTCTCCTCTGCGAACTTTAACTCTTTTTTTAAAATTTCCTTTTGAATATTCAATTGCTCAATATCTAGTATCGTTTGTTTGTAGTTACCATCCTTTACTTCACATTCTGGTACTCTTTTAACTAATTCTTCAAATTTTGGTGATGAAGAAACCAGTGTGATTGTCCCTAAACTTATTCCTAGATGGAGCATCCCCGACGCAGAATAATAGTTCTGATTGTAAGGCAGTATCAGGTAATCCGCGTCCTTTATCACGGTTTGGTGCTCCTCCTTGGAGAGAAACCTCGGAATTATTCGTAAAATTGCCTTAGACTTTTCTTTTAATGTTTTTATTCTCCTAAGAACTCCTTCATCTTTAACCATTCCTGCTACTATAATTTCAAATTTTGGACACGAAATTAAAGATAAAAGTGCTTGTTCGATTGATTTGGTTTCAGTTAAAAAACCAGAAAAAATTATTTTAATCTTGTCGCTTTTAAAAAATCCGGAAGAATTATGATTCTTGTTTAGTTTTGGTGTACCATGAGGGATTACAATAATTTTATTTCGATTAACTCCGATATCGGTTAAGAATTGTTTTGCATTCTCTTGATGTACAATAAAACGATCGATTAATTCACTACAATTCCTAAAGAATCGAATTCTTTTGGCATCAGTGAATACAGAATGTAATGTTAAAATAATTTTTTTATTGGAATTGTTTTTTATATTAGCTAAAAGCTCCAAAAAATAGCGATTAGATCTGAAAATATTAAATTCATGCTGAAAATGAATTATATCATCAGTTGAATTTATTACTGCATTCCCTATAACATTAGCTATTTGTTCATATGACTTTATTGATATCATATGATTTGTATTAGATGTAATTACGTGATCTGTCTTGTACTGGCGTTCATAATTATAATTTATCGTTAATGTATCTACATCATATTTTTCCTTCATTTGTAAATTTTCACTTAAGTAATTTGTATATGTGGCAATACCACCAAACGTTTCAGTAATTAAACATACCTCAATCATGTCCCTAGCCTTTTCTTAGATAGAAGATAATTATTATGTATAAACCTAGAAATAATTTATACATTGAACATATATAAACTTACAAATTAGAATTCCACAAAATAATATAATTTATTCATTTTTTTTAGATAAAATGAAACTAATATGTGAATTAATTGATGTGCCTCCTAATCTTAAATTAATTCTTTTACGATAAAAATTTCTCCAGTTTGAAAATTAATAAACAGAAAATAATTTCCACGATATTTCCCTCTTGTTTTATTATACTTCAATTTCAATGCCTTTTCAAACTTGCTTAAAAAAGACATAATTCTGGCATCTCGATTGCAAATATTTTTCTTTAGGATTTCTGGTAAAATAATTTCAAAATATTCATATTCCATTTTCTCATTAAAGTCACTTAGAATGGAACTGTTATCATCATGGACGAAAAAGTATATACGCGAGAATATTCGTGATCGCGCCCTATCTAGGT
>CAZRLL010000047.1:5401-20521 GCA_964600735.1 uncultured archaeon | reverse complement strand
CACAACTTGTTTTTTATTTTTTCAAATGATCGCCAAGTTACTCTGACATTATACCCTTTTTCAAGCAATAATTGAACTAATCTAGTGCCTACATAGCCAGTGGCACCCAACACCAAGATTTTATTATCAGGCATAATGAAACTCACCGATAAAAATGGATTTTGCAATAAATATATAGTAATTTAATAATAACAAATTAGATGACCCAATTACCAAAATAAGGTTAGTCAGACTTAGCATTAAATTTCTTTATTTCTTCTTCTTCAACTTCCCAAAGTGAAATGATGGGAAAAATTTTGCTTAGGATTATAAAAAACAAGATAAAAGAAGCAAATTTTGAAATGAGTATCCATATTTCAACTTCTGAAGGTATATATTCATACCAGCCTTCTTGAACCGTTGGGCGTGATAATGTTGGAACAGTAATTAAATATCGTTTTAACCACATTCCTAAATTTATCATGATTGCAGCGATGAAAACTAAAGTCATTACCATCCTGTCTGAAAGACTCTTTTTAAAAATTACAATTGATAATAAAATTGCTGGAATAATTAAACCACCAAGCATAAAATACCAAAACATTAGAGCAAAATCACCATAAAGCAACTCATGAATAAGCTCAATTTCAGCTTTCTCAGAAGTATACCCTATAGTTAAATATTCACTTATTGCAAAATACATATAGGTTATCGTGAATCCAAGCAATAATTTTGATAATGAAACAAAGTGGTCTTTTGTGATGAATTCATCCAAATTATAAGCGATTGTAAACAATACCATTGCCATCAAAAGAGTCGCAAGACCTGAAAAGATTGCACCTACAACAAAATAAGGTCCAAAAATCGTTGAATGCCATCCTACTCTCCATGTCATGCTCATAATCCATGAGACAACAGTATGAACTGAAATAGCAACAGGTATTATGATATAACTCATTTTTTTGATATTCTTCTCCAGGATTTCGCGTTGCTTCTCATTACCTTCCCATCCAAGGGCAAGTACTCGATAAAAAAATCTCCGAAATCTATATTTCTCTGGTAAATTATCTCGATAGTAGGCGCAATCAGGTATTAAAGGCAAATATAAAAACAACGAGCTTCCAATTAAATAAAATGAAATTGAAATCACATCCCATACTAAAGGAGAGATAATTCGGCCATGTATGAGGAGATTTAAAACTCGATCAATACGACCCATATCCACTAAAACAGACACAGCACCAAAAATCAATGCTATTATAGTTATTTCTTCAGCCAATCTAGTTACAGGTGTTCGCCATTCTGCTCCAGTTACACGTAGAATTGCAGAGATAAGAGTCCCCGCATGGCTAATACCAATGAAGAAAACAAAATTAGTGATGTATAATCCCCAAAAAACCTTATTAGAAAGACCTGTAACACCTAATCCTTTATCAAGCTGTTTTGAGTATTGATACATTCCAATTAGTGATATAACGATTAATATAACTATCAGTAATTTTGTTTTTATTCCTGTTTCGAGCATGGATTTTTCAACAATGAGTCTTCTGCGATTGTTCGTTTGATCGATTGAGATTGTTTCTGTAATCGTAACCATTTAATCCTCTCCTTTTGAACTACTTTCTGGTAAATAGAATACCCGAGGTAATGTACCTTCTTCTTCTTTCCATCTAAATCCACCACGTTCTTTAATTAATTCATCAATTTTATGTGTCTCCCCAAATTTATTACTAACTGCATTTTCCTTGATATTACCAAAATAAAGAGCACCAGTATGACATGCACTGATACAATGGGGAAGTTGTCCGATAAATTGTAAGCCACAAAATTCACATTTCACAACTACACCTTTCTCTTTTACTAGTGAAAAAGGCATCTGGTTTTTATATTCTTCTGGAGGTATTGTATCAGCTTTTGGATTATCCTCCCAATGGAAGAATCTAACCTCATAAGGACACGCAGCCATGCATAATCGACAACCAATGCATCTTGCATGATCTATCAATGTTAATCGATCCCCAGTCCTTTGCCAAGCCGCACCTACTGGACAAATGTGTACACAAGGTGGGTCTAAGCATTGTTGACATGGTCGTGGAAAATAGTTTAATTTAGTGTACTCATTGTAAACCACCTCAAAGACTTTAATATATTCAGCATCTTCAGGAGTATAATGACCATCAATACATGATTTCGTGCACCTAGGAACATTCTCATCTATACAACCATCGCATTTGCCGAGATCAATTATCATCATCCATTCGGAATTATCAATTCTCCATTTATTATACGGACGATCAGTTTCATTGCCTTCGTTGGAATCATCACCAGCAAATACTGATAAGTCAGCTAATGCAATTGTAGAACCAGCAACTGCTAATCCCTTCAAAAAATCTCGTCTAGTTACTTTCATTTATAATCTACCTTCCTTATGATATTTTTCTCATTACGAAAACGAAATATTTGGCCCAGATCAAAAATTACTGTCAGAAAAGCAATAAAAAGAGCAGATATTATAATGTATAACAAAATTAACAAAAAAGATCTAATAAGGTATTTATCATTGAATACATCTCTCAAATCACCAAAATCTTCTTTGGATTGAACTGTAGATGGTTCAAAATACGATGTCATAGAAATTTCATTACGTTTTACAAATTCTGATCCTTCATATAAAGCAATAAATGTTACATTTCCAAAAAAATCAAGAATAATTTCAGTTATCGCAAAACCAGTTTCATTTGAAAATGCTGATCCATAAAGTAATTTTCCAAATAAAGTATCTCTATAAAACCCTATCTCTAAATGATTTATTGGCTCATTATCATCTTTTCCAACAACTAATGCCGATATAATTAGTTTACCTGGTTCTAAGCTTTCAGTAATATTCATTGTCAATTGAATTTCTATAACCAAAGCTGTAATTGTTAAAACTGTTACAGTAAAGGGTCGAGAATATAATGTATGCTTAGAATTAAAATCATCATCAATATCATTAAAAGCTGTAAAAAATCCATATGTATTATTTGTGCTCCAATTATGATCGTGACCAGTAACATCACTTGATTGAAGAGGAATAATTATTTCAATAAAAGTCTGATCAGAACTTTCTCTTCCAGCAGTAAATTTAGATTGGATATAGGTATCATTATCTTCAGTTGGTATATTTACACCATGAGTATACATATCTTTGACAATAACCTGATTTCCATCCACTGACCCCATGATTAAATCAGCAGTCCCCATAGATAATCCAACTTCTCCCAATCCTATTGCAACCCAACCCGTGGCATTAAATACCAAACCAATGGCTAAATGAGTATTATTATGTCCCCAAGATAAATAATTAACAATAGTACCACTAATATCTGTCATGGCTACTGTATCGGGATACTCTTCTTCTTCGATTATTCCATCGAGTACGATATTATCCAAATCTGTTAAAAATAGATACGCATCTGGAGCATCTGATTCTATAGTCGAAACTGCAATTGAGTAGTTAAGACTACTTACGAGGCTAATAATTAATAATATTATGTTCATTTTGTTTCGCATGCATTCACCCAAACACTACAGTTATAATTTCAATAATTTCAATGAAATTCGAACAATTCATTGAAATTTGAACATATTCTGCTAACATTTCGCTGATATTCGAATATATTTTGGTAACTTTTCACTTAAATTCGAACATATTTTGGTAATTATGTTGTTTTTATAAATTTTACAATTTTTCAAAATAATATTGCTATTGATTTAGTATACTTTCTTACCAAATAGTTGAAATCATAACTATTTATATTATGTATACAATCCACATACAATTTACTAGATATTTAGAATTTTTTAATACATATGTTTATATTTTATTGAATTATTCCATTTTTTGGATTTTTATCATTTATTTATGCCATTTTATAATATTTATTGGATAATATTTTACATTAGTATATGCTTATGGTAATTATTTTACTAATTATTAAATTTGGATTCCTGTTTTCCATATATCTCAATAATTTTTATTAATTAATAAAACGCTTCATTAAATTTAAATGAGCTAATTGCGGATAATATTGGCATGTCAATAGCCCTGCTTATTTTGTATATCGAAATTGCGCGAATGTTCATTATATTATTTTCAATTCAATATATTTTTTATTATGATGAAATCAAGGATCTATAATTTTTCGTTGAATCCTCTATCAAGGATGCTTTATCAATAATTTGTAATATTTCGCATGTGATGATTTCTCCTCTATACCATAACCAAGGTAAATATTCAGCCTTTTATCTCCTATATAACTTAGAAATAAATGGGTTGGAGGAATAAGGAGTTTACTGTGAACAACCATGATTCTATACAAATGACTAAATATGAAAGAAAACCTAAATTTGTTTCTTTTGAGTTGAAAAATGACTATTTATCGATCCAATAATAGATCGATTAAAAAGATAATTCATGTATATAATACAAATATCGATGAATGATTACGCATTTCAGAGTCAGGAATTTGACCTGAATATTTTAATCGCAGAGGATTCTAATCATTTTAGAGATAATGTGATAAACCTCTTGGGATCATATTTACCAAAATCGCAAATTACTTGTGTTTCCAATCTACCAAAGCTAATTAAATTCTTGAATAATTCACCAATTAACTTAGATATTCTCATTTTAGATTTGAATTTTCCAGAAGGAAATTCTTTGAAATTTATTGCTAAATTCAAGGAAAAATTTTCCAATTTAATAATTGTTATTATATCTGCTCAATCGGACATCAGAATAGCTCTTCAAACGCTTGACTTAGGAGCGAATTACTATATCTGTAAAGACGATGGATTCAAGTCTGATTTTATGAAAGCTATGTATAGTATAATTGACAATATCAAACTGATAAATCGAAATCAAATGCTAAAAAATGGGATTTTTGATCCGATAAATTATCCAGCTGTATTATTTCAATTAAGTGAATTCGGATTAGAAGCATCATACAAGGATTTTGAGGAATTCCCTGAGCCACTACCAATTTCTATTGATGAATTTTTAATGAACCTTGGAATTTCATTTATTATGCTTCTTAGGAGAGGGGATGAATATAATGAGGGTTGTTTCACATTACCTGCTGGTGAATCTGAATTTTTCAGTACGCTATTAATAGCATTTCAAATCCCAAATCCCAATGCAGTGGATAAACGATTGTTATTAGGCTTTTACCAACTATGTCTATTTATTCCAAAATCATTTACATCTTTATTTCCATTAGCAGATGATCTTTCGTTTTTAATCAAAGAAATCAAAAATGTAATCCCTGATGCAACCCATCTTGTACCAGAACAAATAGTGTTACTAAAGCAAAGAGTTTTGAGATTAATCAAGGAATTCAATTGATTAATAATTTTTAAATTAATTCAATCAGCACTGTTAGAAATTTATGCTTGAAGACTTACTTGATAATTTTCGACATAAGTATTTTAATTGCGCATAATTATACATTAACGCAAAAACTAAATGAATTATAATTATAAAAAATGAGTTTATTTTTTTTATATTTTTTGAAATTAATTATACAAATATTTTACGAATTAGCTTGATACGAGTAATATTTACTAGCATTAATAAATACACTATAGTATTCAAACTTGATAGCTTATGTGGGATTCGATCGGTCAGTATTCTTTGTATTTTGGAATTATCTTTACACTAGTAGTTTTCTATAACCAATGGCAATCAAAAGACCGATCCAAAGGAATAGCAAAATATAATTTCCGCTTAAATATAGCAGCGATGTCACTGATATGGCTGAGTTATGCTGTTTTGATTTTAGCATTCATTCAAAATGATTATCGATATAAAATTGTGTATCAATTCTCAGATAATGGAATGAATACGATCGAGTTAATAATGGCTTCATGGGCCCAACGCCAAGGAGTGATGATATTGTGGAGTGGATTTATGACGACAATTTCAGTTTGCATCATGTGGTATTTAAGAAAGGATATGGAGGATCCGATTGTTTCAAGATCTGTTACTATACTTTCATTTTTCTCAGCTCTAATTGCTATATTTGCTGCTTCCCCAAGAGATCCCACAGCATTCGAAACTGGAATCGATTATACCAACGGATTGGGATTAAATCCAGCATTATTGAGTTTTTGGCAAGAGATACACCCACCGATAGCATTTCTTGCTTATTCTGCTTTTATTTTTCCCTATGCAAGTGGAATTGCTGCTCTTACCTTGAAAAAAGATGGAATTAAGGCATCGAATAAAATTTATTGGTTAAATGACTTCTTTATGATGCTTGGATGGGGTTTGACTGTCATTTTCATCGTTGCAGGATCAATCTGGGGTTACGAAGAAAATTGGTCTGGTTTCTGGGCCTGGGATCCAGTCGAAATTGCCTCATTAGTTATGTTCTTCTCCAGTACACTGTATTTCCATGTAAAATCACACGTTGATAAAGATCACCCCCTTCGTCTTTTTGCAGCAGCGATGGGTTGGATTGCGGTTGTATTTTCAGCATTCATTGTGAGGGGTGGTTTGTTAGAGGGGTTGCATACTTATGTAAAATCCATAGAAAATATGATACTCTCATTTGTTTTTGGATTTCTTCTACTAGGTAGTTTATTTGGTCTTTTATTTGCAATTAGAAAATCCGGCGATTCAATTATTCCAGAAAAGCTATATGATTGGAAAAATCATGATAATCAATCACAACTTGTCACATTTTGGGCCTTGGTTTTGGGTATTGTGATAAATGCGGTTGGATTAATCCTGCAAATCATTAACTCACTTGTATTTGATAACACAAATATCCCATACGACTATTATATTGTTACTAATGGTCTTACTTTATTCACTCTTGCTATTGTTCTGACAATATGTGAATTGAAATTATTTAAGTGGTCTCTAAATGCTAAGTTTATACTATTTGGTACCAGTGGTTTAATCATTTTTTCATTATTCTTTTTTATATTGGATCATGCTATCTTCACATTCCTCATATCATCAATACTGGGGACAATATTATTAGCATTGATTTTAAATACAGGAAGACTTATCCTTGCGAGAAGAAAATTCCGTAAGATAGGTATTTCATTAATACACTTATCAATAATACTTCTGATATTGTCTTATTTCACGGTTGACCAAAGCTCAAGGTATGAAAATATTACGATGATGGAAGGCGAAGAACAAGATATCAGCAAGTTCGGTATTTCAATGATCTTTACTGGTTCGAAAAGAATTGGAGAACATAATGAAATTCTCGTATTTATATTTGATGTAATTGTTGATGACAAAGTTAATATTATTGAACTGACACAGGGAGGATACAAAGGAGGGAGGTGGACACGAGGAGATTGGATAACACTTGCTACTAGGGATTATTATTTTCATCTCAATTTTGAATCATTAGGTTATAGTGCTACAACACCAATTAGTATAGAAGTTGCAGAAAAACCACTTGCTAATTTGTTTCGTTTAACATTTGGATTTTTGATATTTATTACAATTTTAGGATTATTTACAACTATTAAAAGAAGGCCTACAGCCAATATGACAATTCTCTAACCACATTGTATTCTATCTGAAAAAAAAGATATAAGATTGAAGTCGTAATAATTTATTATTCTTTATTATCACTAATTCGTCAATTATGAATAGCCTGTATATTGTTAAATCTTCTTAATCCCAATATTACAACGTTTAGGATTATGAATCCCAAGAAGAATAGAAAAAGCGGATTTGAGAATAGAGAATTTATGTACATGGGAAAATCATTCTTATCTTCATAATTTTCTGGGACATCAATATATTCATCTAGATCACTCAAGAATTCAGAGGGTTTAGTAATTCCTTTCCAAATTTTCAATAAATTACCATTTTTATCAAATAAATATGATACAGGAAATGGTTCTGCATATCTATCTAGAAAAGATAATTCATGATCTAATCCAAATTCCCAAGGGGCACTGAATTCATTCTTAAAATCTTTGATTAATTTTAACGTGTCTTTGGGCTCCACGCTCAATGATAACATTGTAAATTGATCACCAACAAGATCATATAATTCTAAAAGATGAGCCATTTCCAATCGACATGTTTCACACCAAGTTGCGAATACATCAACAATCAGGTAATCCCCCTCATGAGTTGAAAATTCTATTAATTCGCCATCCATCCGCTTATATGAAAAATTTAATTGATAGGACGAAACAGGTATGGAAAACAAAAAAAATATTAACAGGAGGCTGCCAAATTTTCCTGAATTCATCATCAGCAGATTATTATAGTTTTTTATGTATTAAGAAATGTTTGTTATCCTAAATTTATAAACTATCTTGAAATTAAACACGAAATACTTTTATCTAATTTCTGTTAAAAAGATAATCAATTAATTTAAAATATTAATTGTGTATGATTAATTGTTTATCGCTTCCTTTTCCTCGTTCTAACCACCCAGGACAACAGCAATACAAAAATGATATTATTACCTGGAAAATTAATATTTTCAACGTCATCGCTTTTAGTAATATTACCAGTTTCTGAGTTGGAAAAAATACTTGTAGGAACAACTAAACTTGAATATAAGTTATCATATTCATCACCCGTTTCATCATTCAGATTTTGGTAATGTTCAATATTTTCTAAAATTTCAATATAGTGTAACAAAACTTTACCAATCCCTGCTAAACCCGTATCAATATTGAATGAATAACCCCAGTCCAAATTATTTTCATTGACAGGGATAAGACCATAATTTTGGAAGATACCATATAGATGGGTTAATATTTTTTCACTCGTTTTCAGATGACGTTCTAATCCAAACTTTTCGTATAAATCTAAATAATAATTTGCAACTCCAGCAGCTCCTGTTCCCAAACCAGTTCGATGTACATATTGATAATCTTTTCCAATTGAAGTTGCTCCACTTTCTAATATCAATTTTTCAATGAAAAGTTCTGCCCGGGCACTACTTTTTAATAATTTTGGATCCTTGGTAATATTATATATCCGAAGAAGCTGTAAAGCTATCCCACTATTGCCTGAATAATATCCGATTAGACCATCATTACCTGCATACAAAGTTGTTATATAGGCTACTGATCCATAATTCCAATATCCGCCTTGGTCACTAGCAATTAGATCTTTTGCCAGTCCTATAGCAAGGTCTTTGAATAAGTTTTCATTTGTATATTCATATAAATCTAGCATGAAATCAATAATTCCGGCCTCACCTACACCAAAACCGGTAGCTACATATTGATCAAATTCTGTATCACCTCCAAATGGAGTCCATGGAACTCTAAATCGATCTTCATCCCATGTACCTGATTTATTGATCCAAATAGCAATTTCTTTTGCAAACTCTATGTATGAAGCATTTTGTAAGTATTTCCCAACCAATAAAAATGAAGAGCCCATACCTGCAGCACCATATTCTTGTCCAGTTGTTACATAATCATTAGGAGATATTGGTAAACTACCATCTTCTATTTTTTGATTTTTTACCCACCTATACGCATCACTAATTACATTTTCAATATTTGAAACTAAATTTTCTTTTTGAACCCGAGCTAAATATTTTGAAATGCCAGCAACTCCATACCTGTTGCCTAACCAACTCTCGGACAGAATGTTTGCGATTCTTTGCCAATTTGTTCCTTCTACTGGATCTTGAATCCTATTATCAAGAAAGTGAGTTATCGAATCGTTAATTAATGATACTACATGTGATTTTCCAGTAACATATGCATCAAGAAGAAAATCAGCAATTCCAGCTAAGCCTACTTGGTATCCCACATACATCAATTCATCAGGATCATGTTTTGAATCCTTAACATGAGTCCATCCAATCAAATCATCAGCCTCATATCTTGCTTCTACTTCCAAGGCATTTAATATTTTATCAATAAATTCTGTGGCATTAAATGTATCAATAGATTCATAAGAAGCAATCTCCTGATTTTTCTCACGACCTGAACTTAAGTTATACAAAGGTAAATTGGAAAAAAATAGAAAAATTAGAAAAACACACGCAAAATGAATTAAAAATGTATGAACCCTTCTAAACATCAGATTATCAACTATTTTCCAGTATTACATTATTGTTTTAGTATAATACTACTATATCCTATTTTTGTGCGATTTTTTTTTATGATTTCAGAAAAATAAGGAAATTTGGATTAAATTGTGAATTTAATTGGTTATTTAATCCAATTTAGCTATTTTATTATGACTAACCTATTTTCTTCTTCTTATGAGTGCTACAGCCAATCCAATGCTGAATAATCCAAGTACTGCAAATAAGCTGGCAAATGGAGCCTCTGATTTGGAGTCGGTAATGGTTGTTGTTGTTGTTCCATCAACAGTTACTGTTTCTTTTACAGTTACTGTTCCTGCCGGGTCCGCACCATCTGCACCATGTACCCAAACAAACTGCTCATAAGTCACAAAATGACTGGCACCAGAGGTCTGATTCCAATATGCCATTGCAAATCCATAGTATCCATCATACTTGAATTGTACATCGTCATCACCATCAGCTGTTTTTAGTGGTCGAATCATTTCAACATAGTAATAGGTATTGGGACTATAGCTACTACCCTTCATGAGAGCTGCTGCTGTCCAGTCATTGGTAGTATCTGTTGTTTTACCAACCGAAGTGTAGGCTTCATCGTATGTCTTTCCAGCCACTCCCGTTTTACCTGTTGTACCATTTTTACCTGTTTCTGCAGCGGTTGGTATCCAAACGACTTGGTCAAGTTTCTTACCTGATTCTGCTGATCTCATGGCACCACCCCACATATCAAGAGAGAAATCATCCTGGTTGATGTTCCAAATCATGGAAAACATATCTCTTGTTCCTGTGCGGCTGTCAGATCCATCAACCAGCCCATTTGTATCTGCCCATCTTGCAATAACAAATAAATGTGTGTCATTTTGGCTGATTTTTACTCGAACGAATTGGAAATGCTCATCACCTTCAACTCCATGGGGCGGAGATGCTGGAGCATACATAGTATTATGCATATCACCCCAAACTGCGTCATCATCAATTCCATCTACCAGTAATGTAGCAGCAGAGTTCGATTCATTCCAGGCTATAGCAGGGGTATTATGACATTCCCCACAATCACCAAAATGTTCTTCAAAGTAGGGTTGAACGTTCATTGTTAATTGAGCCCCTACTATTAGAATCGCTATTATTCCTAAAGAAAGTATTAATCGTCTCACTTTGTATCATTTATATGTTACATTTATGAGTATATAATTATTATTATTTATCTTACTTTTTCCTAGTAATTTCCTCAAATATAGTCTTGAAACAAGGAATTTTACACATATAATATTAGTATTTCCCATATTTTATATTATTCCCCTATAATTATTATTATTTCAACATATATGTATTTATATGTGTATCCACATTTTATCGAAATTTATTTCAAGTTTATGTTATTTATTGGACAAATGCCCATATTTTTCATACATAAATATCGAAGTATATTAACTGAATTTAGGTTATTGCGTAATTAGTTCATTTAATTAAGCAATTTTATGTATTGGACAAATATATTTGGAATTCCTAACAATATTTTAGTTACCGCCAATTATATTTCGATATTCCGAATAATTGAGAGTTTAGCAATTGTATATAATCGATAATTCAATATATTTGTACATATATTGGTCAAATATTTGAATTTTATTTATAATTTTACAAATAACTAATCCCTTTATCATATAATCAAAGATAAAAGCAATAAATTTTGGAAATTCGTATCAAGGTGATTTAGTTTTTTCTCGGATTACTTCTAATTATTTATCAGAACGATGTTTTTCCATTGTAAATTCATTTGATTGAAAAAAAATAAGGTTATTTTGATTAAACAGTCACTAAAATTACCACTTAATCCAAATTAGGTATTTCAATGAAGAATAAATTACTTTCTTCGTCGTATGAGTACTACAGCCAATCCAATGCTGAATAATCCAAATACTGCAAACAAGCTATTGAATGGAGATTCATCTGTCTCGGTCGTGGTAATAGTAGTAGTAACATCTGCACCGGCTACTGTTGATATCGTAGTCGATATATCATCTGGATTTACACCATCTGTTCCATGAATCCAGACATATTGTTCATAAGTTACGAAATGACTAGCACCCGAGGTTTGATTCCAATACGCCATTGCAAATCCATGATATCCGTCATACTTAAACTGAACATCATCATCACCATCAGCAGTTACCAGTGGTCGAACCAGTTCAAGGTAGTAATAGACATTAGAGCTATAACTACTACCCTTGGTGAGAGCTCCTGCAGTCCAATCATTGGTAGTATCAGTTGTTTTACCAACAGAAGTGAGGGATTCATCATATGTCTTCCCAGCCACTCCTAATTTACCATAAGTATAATTCTTTCCTGTTTCACTTGCAGCTGGTATCCAGACCATTAGGTCTAATTTCTTACCTGCCTCTGCAGATCTCATGACACCACCCCACATGTCAAGAGAGAAGTCGTCCTGATTTATGTTCCAAATCATGGCAAACATATCTCTTGTTCCAGTGCGACTGTCGGAACCATTAACCAGTCCATTTGTATCTGCCCATCTGGCTAGTACAAATAAATGAGTGCTGTTTTGGCTGATTTTTACTCTGATGAATGAGAAATGCTCGTCATCCCCAGGACCACCTGGTGGAGATGCTGGAGCATACATCGTATTATGCATCTCCTCCCAAACAGTATCATTATCGACACCATCTACCATCAATGTAGCAGCTGTGTTCGATGCATTCCAGGCCATTATAGGATAATTGTGACATTCTCCACAATCACCAAAATGTTCTACAAAATAGGGCTTAACATTCAAAGATAGTTGAGCTCCTACTATGAGAATCGCTATTATTCCTAAAGAGAGTATTAATCGTCTCACGTTGTATCGGATTGCTATACATTTGTGAGTATTTAATTATTATTACTTTATCTCGCAATAAGCTAGTAGATATCTCAATTATTGGCAACTTTTAGGATCTATTGGCCATAAATAAGGGAAAATTTTTAGATATTGTATTATAAACTTTATTATTTTTAATTTTTGTCATTATTAGATATTTATGCGTGTATTTATAATTATTTTTCAATATATTGTTTTGCCTAAGTTAATTTAACAATTATCAATAAATTTAACATTAATTATAAGTGATTCGATTAATTACTTATATAATTTTTTCAATTATACGATGTCTCAATATATTCGTATTGCCGAACTATTTTTTTATTACCGCTAAAATATATTTATATTTGTGAAATATTGTACTAAAGCATATTGTATCGTGTATTAAAACATTTTTAGTTCCCAAATAATGTCCATAATACAATTTTCATCCTATTGCAAGCAAACTTAATCTAAGAAAATTCAATTCCATTAATTTTTGGAACTATTTTTCAAATCAATGTTACATCGCATAGTTAAAACTATTTTAGGAGCATATCATATCTTGTAACTAAAACAATTTTAGTCCCCAAATAATGTCCATTAATACAATTTTCAACCTATTGCATGCAAATTTAATCTGAGAAAATTCATATCCATTAATTTTTGGAATTTTTTTCAAATCAATAATAATTATTTAACTCACTATCACAGTACTAATTTGGTTTGATGCACTTAAAACTCGGCAATAATATTTTCTCATCCAATCTTAACTTGATAATTTATCAAAAGCGTTTAATATGTACTAAATATCAATAATTTGATATTGTCAGCGAAAAACGATATAACTTGGCTTTTGGTAGGAATTGATTCTGGAGGAACTTTTACTGATTCCATTGCGATTTCAAGGGATAGGATAATGGTTTTCAAGACACCCTCTACCCCTGAAAATCCAATAAATGCAGTCATATCATCAGTGAAAAAATTTGGATTTGCTGGAGAAGTATTGCATGGGACCACTGTAGCCACCAATGCTTTAATTGAGAGAAGAGGTGCAAAAGTCGCCCTTGTCACCACCAAGGGTTTTGCAGATGTTGTTGAGATAGGTAGACAAAATAGAGATGATATCTACGCAATTTATCCATCACGACCCGAACCACTGGTGCCACGGGAGAGAAGAATTGAGGTAGATGAGCGAATTATTGCTGATGGGACTGTACATGTAAGTTTAGAGGCAGATGATGTAAAAAAAATTAAGGAAAGACTAGAAAAAATAAATCCTGATAGTATTGCCATATGCACTATATTTAGCTTCCTAAATCCAATTCATGAGAAAAAATTAGCCCAGTCCCTTAGTAATATTGCCCCCATTTCATTGTCAAGTGAGGTACTTCCTGAGTATCGTGAATACGAAAGAACGTCTACAACAGTTGTAGACGCCTATGTAAAACCAATAATGAGCTCATATTTAAAGGCACTTGACAAACATCTTATCCAAGAAAAATTAACCAATATTTTTGCAGTGATGAAATCTTCAAAAGGTCTTGCAAGAGGAAGGACTATTGCCAAATTCCCAGTAAATACACTATTATCAGGTCTGGCCGGAGGAATTCAAGCAGCAGAATTTACAGCTAAATTTTTAAATTATCCAGATTTAATTTCGCTCGATATCGGTGGAACAAGCACTGATGTTGCGTCGATCGTGAACTATCGAGGAGGGTTGCAACAATCCCAGAAAATTCATGGTTTGCCAGTTTCAACGCCAGCAATAGATGTCGTGACGATAGGGGCTGGTGGAGGAAGCCTCATAAAATTAGCATCCGGATTGATTAAAGTGGGACCAAAAAGTGCTGGTGCTAAACCGGGTCCTATGGCATATAATACAGGTGGAGTATTACCTACAATTACTGATGCAGACCTTTGTTATGGTATATTACCCCATAAATTAGCGGGAGGTGAACTAACATTGATAAGGGAATTATCAATTGATGGTATGAATGTCTTAGCAAAAGATGCAGATATTACATTCACTGAAGCAGTAATGGGTGTAAGAAGGATATTTCATGAGAATATCGCAGCTGCACTTCGATCAGTTAGTACTGAACGAGGTCATGATCCAAGGGATTTCGCATTATTAGCGTTTGGTGGTGCTGGACCCGCCCATGCAGTTGAATTAGCAGATTTGATGAGTATTGATCGGAT
>CAZRLL010000047.1:0-5391 GCA_964600735.1 uncultured archaeon | reverse complement strand
GCTACTAGGAGCAGATTTTAGCTATGACAAATCACTTGGCAAGATTTATGACTGGGATTCGATTACTATTGATGAGTTATCGGGTATTTTCGACAAATTAATCGAACGAGTAAATCAGCAGGCAGATGAGGATGGCCTGGGAATAGACCGTGTATTAGCCAGATATATTTCAATGCGTTACAAGGGACAATCCTTCGATCTCACTATCCCCTATGTCGAAGATCGAAATGAGGTTAAACAATCGTTTTTAGATCTCCATAATAAAAAGTATGGATTTGCTGAGAAAAATGAACCTTTGGAATTAGTAGCCCTGAGAGTAGTCTTGACCATTCCACATGATGATCCAGTATTTCCAAAATTAAAACAAAAGAAAATGCCCAAACCCAGCCAATACAGAACCATCATTGGGTTGGAAGAAAAAGTACCAGTTTATGAGAAAGAAAAGCTGGGAAGAGGAGCAACAATGGAGGGATCCCTCATTATTGATCAAGACGATACAACAACTTGGATTCCAAAAGGTTGGAAGTTTATTGTTGATGAATATGGATTTGTAATAGTCACTAAAGAAGGTCAATAAATTTTTTTCTGATTTGTTGCAATTCGAATTTGCTCTAGGTTACTTTCACTAAATTATTAATGATTTTTAATTTGATATTAAACAAAATCCCAGCGTAATTACTAAGAAGATAAAAACTATCTGGAGTTTTACTTAAAGTGGAAGTGTAATTTATATCTAGTATTTCTGAGAATAAAGGATTTGCATTAAAATGGGCTTTTAGATGGTATATTATTGGAGGAATAATTTCCGCTTTAATTTACTTATCTGGTGATCCTGAAGACAAAGGATATTCAGTTGCTATATTTATTATTTGGTGGATGCTTTTTCTTTTACAAATAACTCAGCCGATTGAAGAGTATCATATATTACATTTTTTTACTTTCCCAATTGTTCTCATTCTATTTTATAAAACATTAAAATCGCAACTAGAGAAAATGCCTCCAAAAACTAGAGTTCCGTATGCAAGGCAACCGATGTATGATAGAAACCAAGTAAGAAGAACTTTTTCAAGTCAAGTTCAACCGCAAATACGCGTAGATCAGGTACAATCAAGTTATCAAGCTGCAAATAAAAGAGAAATTAACAGACAAACCTTCGAAAAAATCTTATCACGTTACACTCGTATTAAAATTTCTAAACTATCTGAATTACTTAAAATGAATGTAAACGAAATGGAGTTGTGGTTGTTAGATCTGCCGATTGATTATGGATTTAAAATTGATGATGATATTTTAATTATAGATCAAAATAAGTTAGGTTCTCATATCAATGATGTATTTACCTCATTTGAAACCTCCGGATCTAAAAAAACGATGGATTCAGGAAAAAAAACTCAACTAATAGGTAAAACAGTTGATGATCGAAGATGTTGCAAATTACATGGAAGAATGGGTGACAAGTATTGTAATATGTGTGGTAAAGTAATTCCAGACGAATGGATAGTAGAAAAATAAGTATACGATTTCCAAGTATTTTGAATAATTGATTTAAGACAAGACATTGGTTTAGATTTGGAATTATTTTGTATATATTAAATCTCTCGATTGAGTGGGAAAGAATTACAAATCAGATGGATAACGAACGGTGTGAAACTTATTCACACTCACCTAGAATGATCCCTGCATAATCAAAGTCGCATCAAATTACATAAATCTTCAAAAATAATTTCTATCTATTCATTAATTTCCAACAGAGCTTCTTCTGCAATTCTGACGATCGTGGGTCTATCTATATCCCAGCTTTCTTTGATTATGCAGTCCACAGTAATATGATCACCCTGTAATCTCTCCATCAACAACGTGGCATTGAAATAGAGAAGTAATGCACTCTTTCTGTCCTCATAGTTCTTATCTTGATTCTGAAAAATCCTTCTCATATGCATAGTGAACTTATTATCTAAAGAATGTAAGTAGGTACGAGATCCTACACTTTTAACAGTCAGACGAGGCCTTGATTGGATCTTCAGTATGAGTTCTATCCACCTATCCATATCCTTGGGTGATATTCCAACTTTCTGAAACTCTGACTTAGCAATAGGATCCGAACTTAAATCTGTATTCTCTGCAATGTAATTGAAAATAGCTTCTGCCCTCTCAATCAATGTACGGTTCTTTTTAAGCATAAGAAATGAAATAATACGTTCCTATATTATTTGTTGTTAGAAACATAGAATAATTACCACTTCATAATATATAAATGGATGAAATCAGTATCAGAATTATTTTTTGTATGCGATAACTGTAATCATAAAGAGAAACCCAGTTTCGACCTTTCAAAGAAGATAGGTGATGACGAGGCAACCCAAGCAGATTTCCCATCACATTGTAGCAATACAATGAGGATCACAATCCTCGAAGTTGAGATTGAGGAGAAATTGTCTATCAATACCGAGAATACACAGTGGTCTGTCATTGAAATATTGAAGATCTATTTTCAGAAAGCGATTGACGATCCTTCACTTGGTGAAAAATTTGAAACGGTATACAGTGCTTTGATGGATGAGAGTGAAGATACCAATGATCTGCTGCGGCTGCAGTCACTCAAGAATAATCTGAAACCTGCTCTTAAGACTATTTTAGGTGCAGAAGGGGATATTATCACACCTTTGACTCTAGGTACTGGGACAATCAACAATTTGCTTAATGCAGCAAAAAGTCGAATTACAAAGCCAAGTAAACCAAAATTTTTCAATTTTGATGCGGATAGAAGGATTGAAAATATGGATGTACTAAGTGTCGGAGTTGACATTGGATCCTCGACATCACATCTTGTTTTCTCAAACTTAAAACTACAACGAGAAACAGGTTTTCTAAATATGAGTAATCGCTTTAATATTATAAAACGTGAGATACTATATGAGGGGACGATTATCGACACTCCGCTGATTGACTCAAAGACTATTGATATTGAGGCAGTGGTGGCTTTCTGCAATGAGGAATACAAAAAGGCTGGTTATGATAGTGGGGATGTGATCACGGGTGCAGTGATTGTGACGGGTGAGACTGCAAAGAAGTCCAATGCAATTGAGATAGTTGAGCGACTTTCAAGTGAAACCGGAAAATTTGTAAGTGCAACAGCCGGACCAAACTACGAATCGATGCTAGCTGCCATGGGAAGCGGAGCTACAGCTCTATCACAGGAGAGACAGAATACTATTCTTAGTGTAGACGTTGGTGGTGGCACATCTAATCTTGCCATATCTTCACATGGACAGATACTCAGCACCTCCTGTATTAATGTGGGTGGAAGACTGCTCGGAATTGATGAAGAGTTCACGATTTGGCGTATTGAAGACCCCACTAGGATAATAATGAATGATCTGGGGATTGACTACAAGGTTGGGGATACCATTTTAGAGAAAGATGTGAAAAATATCTGCAAATCATACACAGATTCATTGATAGAGGTAATGCTGGGTGTTGCGGAGAGCTCGATCGCAAAGACCCTGATGATGACCGAGGACCTTGATATCTCCGTGAAAATTGATGAAATCATGTTTTGTGGTGGAGTATCAGAATACATCTACGGGGAAGTAGGAGCCTACAATGACATTGGGAGATATATTGCTAAAGGGCTGAAAGAGCATGTTTTTAGTATCCCTGTCGTTGAGCCCAGGAACAAAATCCGGGCAACCGTAATTGGTGCAGGCTCCTATTCTCTAGCAGTTTCCGGCTCAACCTGCTTCTACGATGAGACTATTCAGTTTCCACTTGAGAATGTACCAATACTCAAGGTACAGGCACGTAAGGATGACGATCCTGAGAAAATTACAAAGAAGATCCAGCAAGCCTACCAGAAGTTTGATATGAAAGAAGGTGAGGACCTTGTCGGGCTCTATTTTGATGACATTCCGATTATTCATCGGGATCAGTATCTCCCTGCATTTGTCAAAGCAATAGAGACGGCTTTGCCAAAGTCGACCTCAGATAAACAACTAGTACTGCTTTTATTTAGGTTTGATATGGGAGGTATGGTTGGCCGTACACTTAAGAAGGAAACGAGTATCAAGGATAACTTTATGAGCTTAGATGAGCTTCAACTAGAAGAGGGAGATTACATCGATATTGGTGCACCACTTCATGAGGGACACTCATTTCCAGTAACAGTAAAAAGCCTTGCATTCAAATAATCCCCACCATCATTTCCTGGAAGTTCTGTACTGAGGTCTAGTATTATACAGAAGGGTTTTGCAAAGATAAAAAAGCCTTGAAATTTGTCTCTTTTCCAGGAAACGATTTCGATGATTTTCTGAAGAGCAGGTCTAATAATTTATTCTGTGAATATGGGATCTATACTTTAAATTTGGATTAAGGATGGATTTCTGAGCTGCATCAGAGTGCTGTATTCAACGCTTAAAATCTGATGATATTTTTATTTTCTCTGTTTATCTAAAATTCGTTTGATTTTGGAAATGTCAAATACTCTATCTTTTCATTTAATTTTTCTATCGATCAAATAATCCGTCTAATCTATAGGTTCAATAGACATAGAAGGAGCTGTGCCCTCGATTATGACTTCTGTGCCACGATTACTCACATTTAAAATGAAGCCAGTAGTAGTTATTTTAACTTTATTTGATCTGATACGACTAACTTCTTTGGTGCTATTCTCGGCTGCAAAATTCCAGTACATTCGAGTGCCATTTTTGTCACGTGAAGTTGTAATCAGGCCAGCAGCCTTCATTATTGCTTTAACATCATATACTCTTCTTTTTGGAACATTGAGTTTTTGAGCTAGTTCTGCTGTGCCAACACCATTTGGACTACCTTCTTTGATAATTTCGATAGACCTTTTTGCAATTTCTTCTAATTTCATCCCCGAGTTCCTTGCTGTACCCCTTACCGAGTTTTCTACTTTTGATGACCCGAATTTATTCTTTATTAATGATATGTTTCGTTTTCACAAAGGTTATTTTCCGGAAAATTTGCAACTTTTGGTATATAGCGGGTCAATAATTGTTCACAAATTAAATTATGAAGCATAGTACACAATCCAGATAATATTTTTGCTTGTTAAATTTCTAATTTATGTATCAGAAGCATTTTTTTGTTTAAAAATAATTCATTAGAACACGTTTATTTTATACTTTGATTATTTATTTTATTTATTGCCTATTTTATTAGCGATTATGCCGGATAATAATTTTGCTTAAAATCGCTCTAGTAACTCATTTTTATATACTCAATACTAAACAAATTCAGACAGATTTATAGTTCTACTGCATTCTGAAATTATGTTGATGAGTAATAAATTAAGTATTGACCCAATCTCATTAACAGTTCTTCAGAAAAGGCTTGAGGGTATATCAGATGAAATGAGTTTAGTATTAAGAA
>CAZRLL010000046.1:1805-20655 GCA_964600735.1 uncultured archaeon | reverse complement strand
GGATTATTTTTTCGTCTTCGAGAGAGTACATGGATTACTCTTCGTATCTCCTCATCTCTTCCGATGACTGGATCCAGCTTACCCTGTTTTGCTAAATCTGTAAAATTTTGTGTATACTGGTTTAATGCTTGAAATTTATCTTCGGCTGCCTGATCATTGACTGTGTGAACTCCTCTTAAATCAGCAACTGTTTTTAGTAATTCATTGAATGAAACACCATATTGTTTGAACATATGACTAATCTCTTTGCTCTTTTTTGCCAATCCAAGCAACAAGTGATCGAGTGCAACAAATTCGTCACCCATCTTTTTGGCTTGATCTTCTGCTGCTTCTAGTCCTTTCCTCAATTCATTTGAAATTCGAGGTTCGTCTCCCCCCTGGATTTTATTTAATTTGTCAATTTCAGTTTTTATCTGATTTTTTATTTGGGGAATACTAATCTTTACTTTTGATAATATTGGGGAGATAATATCATTACCATTCTCAATGTTCAAGAGTGAGAATAATAGATGATACGGGGATATTTCTGGATTATTGCTAGTACTTGCCAAAGATTGACTTTCCTGCAAAGATTCTTGCGATTTGTAAGTGAATTTATTGATATTTACCATTAAGTTAACCTCAGAACTATATGCTTTTCAGTACTATACCATATGTTCAGTACTATATAAGAGGTTTGATTCATAAGTAATGGAGGTGTTTCCTTAAATTTGTAATTTACACATTTGTTTGTCAAACATAATTTTGGTAAGACGCAATTTGTTTCTGAGTATAGAATGTTATTATATTGATTTTATATGGATCGATTTCACTTAAATTAATCAGGTAGAGAGAAGGATTTCTAAATAGAGCTAGATAAATTTATATACATATTATCGCGATCGGACACAGATCGATCAGTCGGATAAGGAGTTGGTAATTTGGATAGGGATTTGGAAATTATCCTATTAAGCGCATCCTTCATTCTCATTTTGGGATCGTATGCCTATTGGTGGTCTCAGATTGTTACTACTCAATGATTTGGCTCTAGGTGGGCAAAGTAGGCATAAATATTATTGGGAAGGTACAAAAATCAAGGTGCTTTCGTGATTGATCCTATGCTTCCTTCCTGAATACATAATAAACACCCTTTATAGCAATAACAGTGATCCTCATGTTTTAAAATCCCGCACCATACGAGACCATCATCCGTATTCACCACCTGAAAATGCAATATGTCATCGTATTTTTTTCCAAATAGGTTATATTTTTCTGCAAATTCCTTATGCGCCTTCGATTTAAAGGTGAGAATATCAGTAAAACAATGATCTCCAGTTCGTAAATCATGACACAAATGATTTTCTATCTTCAGTAGTTTACTATGTACTTTGTGTCTCTCTTCAGGCTCTGACATTGCAAACTATAACTAATCTCAAATTAATAGAGTTATCTATTAATCAATCAATTTTTCCCCCAAGTTCTACCAAAATTAAATCGCTTCTGGATATTGATTTTCGACAGAGGGGGCAGAGGTTGCGTGAGACTACCCAATTTTCAAGATGATCTCGATGCCCTCCCGATTGGCAATGTTTACAGACTACGATTTCGTCATTTATTTTCCAGTTTACAAAGCAAACTAGGCATTTTTGTTGATCGAGCATGTTTGGAAGATCCTTAAGCCATTGCTGAAATTCCTCAGAAGTTTCAACATGCAGACTTCCTCCAATTTTTTCTTGAAACGATAATAAAGCATTTCTTACATCGTCACGTTTTGTTTCAGGAACGGAGACGCTACCAAGTTTGAATTCTTCAGGTTTGTCTAATCGTAGAAGATAGTTATTAATTTGTGAATCAAGCCTATTACGAATATTTTCTAGTTTTTCCCGGGTTCGATATTCAATTTTCTGTTTTAAAGCACCAATACGACCTTTCAATCTTGTCAAACTAGAACCGCAATTATGACAATAACGAGCCTTTTCAAGATTTTCGGCTGAACAATTTGGGCATGTTTTTAATCCAGTCAATCAAATTTCTAAGAACTAACAAAATATTAATTGTAATCCAATAGAGTGATATTATTTTGTGGAAAAAATAGATCAATACAATGCTAATTGTAACTGAATTAAGGATTGGGACCTATGAGATAACAGACCAATACAGATCAGAAGATCGTGATAGATATGTGAAATATAGGTTAGGTAATTGGATATTTATGGGAATTTCAACTCTAATTATCATTTCCCAATTAAGACCATTTTTTGAAAATTTTGATTTAATTCCAATTTTTGTTATTTTATTTGGAATATCAGGGATTGGCATCACCTTAAAATTGGAGATGCAGATAAGGGATTATTTGAAGGAAGAAATTACTGGAGTAATTCTTGGATTTGATGATGAGAAAGCGTTAAAATCAATCATTGTAAGAAAATGGAGAGAAAATTCAAATAGTGAATTTACCGAACAAAATATCAGATTTAATCAAGCAATTGGATTTCAAGTAATTTTGGAGGAGAGTGGATTAATTACTGTAGAAATTATTGTGGACCCTGAATTTCCAGGCACATCAATATTTCAAAGTTATGATTTTTATACTATTTCTGAATTTGTGGTTCTATTTCAAAAAGGATTACCAGAGCTAGATAAATGGTTTTACAAAACCATCATTGGAGAAGACTGGCCCAACGAATATAAAAAAGAGCTTACCGAGGATATTCTTGTAGCAAGGGTTCCTTGGGAGATTCAGAAGTTTTTTTCTACTTAACGATTGTTGATACGATCGATTAATAATTAAAAGCGAGCTCATTAATAGAAATATGATCAAAGGAACCATTGGTATTATTGGTGGGACTGGAAAACAAGGATCAGGTATAGCAAAAAGACTATTAAGAGAAGGTAATCACATTGTAATTGGTTCTCGTTTAGTAGAGAGGGGGAAAAAAGTTGCAGATGATATTCGTTCGGTAATTACTGATACTTCAGGCAGTATCACTGGTGGAGATAATAAAACAGCGGTTCAATCCAATATAATTATACTGGCTATCCCTGCAGATCAGGTTAAACCTTTAATTTATCCTTTAAAGGAAGATATAAAAGGAAAAATTGTCTTGGATATGGCTGTAAATATTAAATTCGGTAAGTTTTCAAGAGCAATGAAGATTGATGGATTAAGTGTATTTGAGTATATTCGCAATCTTTTTCCCGATAGTAAAATTGTATCATGTTTCAAGACCATATCAGCTCATTCGCTGAATAGTGATGAGGAATTAAACCTGGTTGATTTTCAAATGTCTACAGATGACGAAGCGATAGCTATTGCTGCAGAATTATCAAGTTCAATCGGATTGAAACCTATTAGAATAAGGGGAAGAGTTCATGCAATTACCATAGAGAGAATGGTTGCTTTGGCAATTCAGATAAATAAAGAGTATCCTGGATCACATACCGGCTTTAATCTGGTCAATTTGTCATAATCAGGAAATATTCAAAAAATATCAAACATAACTTATTTATTTTTAAGTTGGGATTGATCAATTTTTAATCAATTAGGAGAATTTATGATATAAAATTTATATATACTTGCTATTGATTGATTTTAATGGCGGAAGGTCAAATTTCCCGAAAAGTGCTGATTATTGATGATGAGGAGATGATTCGAAATATTGTCAAGAGGATCTTGAAACTTAAAGGCCATGAAACAGTTGAAGCAAAATCCGGGGATGAGGCAATAGAAATATTGGAAAAATCACCAAACGAATTTGATTTTGCAATTTTAGATCTTTCTATGCCCGGACTAAGTGGAGATGAGACCTTTTACAGGATAAGGGAACTGAAGCCAGCATTAAACATTATTATTGCTACCGGATTTATTGGATCAAGTGAGAGTCAACAATTTTTAAATAACGGCGCAATTGCAATTTTAGAGAAGCCATTCAAGATGGATCAATTACTGAATATTATGAAAACCATTTAATTATTCTCGATCTGATTGCTAAACTCTGTAGTTTTGTTTTCCAAAAGTGTAAAAAGAGCATTTATTAGTATTTTTCCTTCATTTTCAGGTATTTTAACTAACAATTGTCGGGATTCCTTGATCTCCTTTAACGCCCAGTCCAATATCTGCTTGATCTCCTCGGTAAATTCACTTCTAAATCTAATAATATCCTCTCGAGTTAATTTTTCCTTTTGTCGACGGTACGATTCAACTTTTTTTGGATCTTTATGGTGTGCAAGAACTAACAAAGGCGTTTTCTTATCTTCTCGAAGATCTCCACCAATATCTTTGTCGGATTCAAAATAATCCAATAAATCATCCAATAATTGAAAAGCATAACCAATTTTCTTTCCCATTTCATTCATATCTTCGACAATTTCTGGGTCTTGTTCTGCAAGATACGCACCTGCAGTTGCACAAAAAGCAAATAATGGTGCAGTTTTTCCAGCAGTTACTTCAATCGAAGCTTCTAGACTAGGAATTTTTGATGATTCGGCCATGCGCATCTCTTCTATAACTGCTGCGCCGACCTTTAACTCCGCAATTTGGATGAGATCCACCAAAAAGCGCATTGCGATATCTTTATTTGTTACCCGATTAGTTTGAATCGCTCGTAAAATATGAAGGTGGATCACAGCGTGAAATATATCACCACCAACAATTGCAGTTGCAGCATTCCACCTCTCATGAACAGTAGGTACACCACGTCTTTCCTTTGCATCATCTATTACATCATCATGATAAAGGCTCATAGTATGAATCAACTCTATAGTGAGGGCAAATGGAGCTAAATTTTCTTTGGAACCAAATGCATTTGCTACTGCGAGTAATAAGGCTGGTCGAAGTCTCTTTCCACCTTGCGAGTAGTAATAACTCAAAATTTCCCTTAAAAACAATGGTACTGGCTCAAGAAATATATTCATTTCCTCATCCAACATCTCAGTAATCTTGGATATGGTTTCCTGTAATAAATTAAATTCCTTTACACCAGCGTTACTCACTTTCTATTCCACATCCAAAAAAACTAATCCCATTAATTACTCTTCCATTAACTTATAATAAAAGACTAGAGTTTTTGATTTAATCAAATTATTTACAAATATTATTCAACATTAATTTTTTATGAAAACTGCATTTCTTCTCGAAATCAATTAAATAGAGATGGACAATTCATTTTTTAGATTTACTTGAATAAATTGGTTTCCATTTCTAGCAATAATCTTTGTTTCTGATTGGATGACGTGTATTTTAACATCAGATTTGAGTAATTTAAAGAATATTTTCGAATATTTCGGGTCGATTTGGGTACATGGTCTAAAAGAATTAGCTTTTCTCTTTACAATAAAAAGTATCATACAGTACTTTCCTTCATTACTAAGATTGACTAAACTTTTTGCTTGTTCTGTTGCCCTTTTCGAGATTCCATCAGGAAAACAAGCTATACTATCTACAACTTTAGTGGTTGATTTTACCTCTGTTATTACCTCTTCATTGTGAGAATTTTCCAATATAAAATCAAACCTGTGATTTCCTATTGTTGGTTCTTTTCGTACTACTTTCCATTTTTTCAGACCTGGAACTGTATCATTATAAAATTCTGTAGGTAACCATCTTGCGACTAAATTACTATCTAATTGAATTATTTCATTATTAATTTCAACAGCAACAAGACTAGCATCGGTCTTACGTTTTGAATCACTACTTGGTCGAATGAAAACTTTTGATGTTTCGGGATTTAGCAATTCATTCATTCTACCGGGATTGGGAAGGTGGCATTTTATTATCTCGTCATCAATTCTAACTAGCGCAGTAAATCTGTTTGGTCTATCAATAAATATTCCACTTGTGATGGATCCTGGTACGATATAGGTCAATTAATATTATTTCCCTTTGGATAAATTTAATAGTTACAATGATTATTGTTTCAGTCAACTGGATATATCCAACCATGACGATCCTCAATATTGCCATACTGAATTCCAGTTAATTCTTCATAAATTTGCCGTGTGATGGTGCCAATTTCTCCGTTATTAATGATAATTGGTTCACCTTTATACTTAATTTCACCAACAGGAGCAATACTAGCTGCAGTCCCAATACCGAATATTTCAGTCAGATTACCTGATTTAATTGTTTCAATTACTTTTCCGATTGATAATGCTTCTTCCTTTAATGTTATTCCCAAATCTGATGCCAATTGGATAACTGATTTTCTTGTTATTCCTGGGAGAATTGTCCCAGAAAGAGGAGGTGTATAAATGGTATCATCAAGAACAAAAGCAATATTCATAGCTCCAACTTCTTCAACATATTTTCTTTCAGTCGCATCAAGCCACAAAACTTGGGCGTATCCTTCTTCTTTTGCTAATTGACCAGCAAAAAGTGAAGAAGCATAATTTCCACCAGCTTTTACATCACCGGTCCCACCTGGTGCAGCTCTAACGTAGTTATCTTCAACCTTAATTTTAGTTGGTGCAAATCCTTCTGGAAAGTAATATTCTTTGGAGGGGGTTACTCCTAACCTGGGTTCGGTTGCAATCATTGTCGGCCTAATATATAATGCTGTTCCGCGTTTTTTGGGAACCCATGCTTTTTCGAGTTTGACTAGCTGCTTGATTGATTCCAAAAAATAACCGTCCTCAAGTGTTGGCATGCATAATCTCAAAGCAGAAGTATTAAACCGAGCTGCATTTTCATCAGGTCGAAATATTACTACTTTGTTATTTTCTTGTCTGAATGCTTTGAGTCCTTCAAAGAATTCTTGTGAATAATGAAATACTAGTGTTGCAGGACTTAGAGAAAAATTTCTAAATGGTGTGATTTGACCAGTTTGCCAACTTCCATTTTTAAATTCCCTAAAAAGCATGCGATCGGTAAATTCAGTTCCGAATTTTAATTCATCATCTGAAGGTTTTGTTTTTAAATTTACCAATTTCTCAATAATTAGGTCAAAATTTGGTATTTGCATTACTTCCATTAAGAAAAAAATTCAGTGTTTGCTGAAAAGTATTATCTTGTAGGACTAAAATTAATTTGATCATAATCAAAAATATTGGTAAAATCTCGTTACTGTTGTACTGAAAACCAACTTCAGCCAAAATTTTATGAATATTATGAACTAAAACTAATATTTTTGAGAAAAATTATTCCCTATTTATAAATCAGATTTTTATTGATTTTCTTTGCTCAAAATTATTGACGTGAGTTAAATTAATAAAAATATAATCAGAGGTTTTGGAAAGAACCTTGCCGAAGGTTAATATTATCAACAATTATTTTGAACATTTTGTCCACGTTTAAACCGGTTAGAGCTGATGTCTCAATATGAGGGATTTCTAATTCAGCCCATTCACCCAATTCCTTTGCATAGTCTTCTCCCTGCTCAACTGTAATAAAATCACCCTTTAGCTTTCTTAAATCTGCCTTATTACCCACTAAAGCCATGGGAACGGGATCTGCCTCATCTATATTATCCATTAACTCCGCAATCCAATTAGGGATAGAGTAGAATGTTTCAGGTCTTGATATATCATAAACGAGGATTGCACCTTTAGTTCCAATGTAATATCCCTCTCTTACTATACTGAATCTAGGTTGACCTGCTAGATCCCAGATTTGCATTATATTATTTCCATCTTTATCGAGACGCTTAATCGCAAAGTCAGCACCAATAGTTGCCATATAATTCTGCTTAAACCCCTCTCCAAGATATCTATGTCTAAGCGAAGTTTTACCAACCCCACCATCCCCTAAAAGGACCGTTTTGTACACATTTCGCTTAGGTTTATATCTTTGATAGCTCATTAAATTTCTTCCGCTTAAATTGTTATTAGATATCCTTCTACAAAAAATTATTCATAAAATAATTTTCATCTACTGTATCACTATATCAATTGATATTGTCTGAAATTGAATCTCTTTGCTATTATAATGTTTCTTTTCATTCATATTGATTTCTAGTGGCGTATTAGATAAAAAATTAATAACCGTATTTATTTGTAATTACCTATAATTCTTAATTGTTAACACTTGTTGAAGGAACTCATAAGTTTAGCGGTTTCAAATTCATGTGATCGGCTTATGAAAAAAACATTCTCCCGATAATCTCTCATTAAAAGGGAACTAGGAAAATATTTAACTTATTTGGGAGATATTATTTTACAGATGCAATAAAGAAATCATTTTCAATTGAATAATTAATAGTTAATTTAATGAGTAATCCAGATGAAATGCAAGGTAATTTCTTAAGAATACCTAAAAAAACAATCAAGGAAATCAAAGATTATCAAGTGATAATTGGTTTCTCAGGTTTTGGTAATGTCGGATACCTTGCGCTTACTCATCTTGTGGAGGTGTTGAATGTGAATACAATCGCATTTTGGGGCTCTTCATCTTGGTATCATAAGGGTAGGTTAGAATCAATACTTACCGTTTACCAGCATAAAGAATCAAAAACAATCTTTGTTGTACCGAGAATTCCAGTTCATATTACAAATATTCCACAAAAATATTGGGATGAATTTGCTGAAGAAATTCTTATTTGGCGATGTAGACGCTACATTATAATTGGTGGTTTGAAGGAAGATACTCGCTCTCCAAATTCATTAGAATGGGCAGGATATGTTACTACTCCCGAATGGGAAAGACAATTTGATGAAAAGAGGACAATGCGTGATCATCTCGCCATGATTGGACCATTATCATCATTTTTAACACTCGGAACTGCGATCCAATTACCGGTATTAGGGTTATTAGCATATTGCAACTTCGAAGAAGACCCAGAAGCGGCACTACTTGCAGTAAAGGAAATTGTAAAGTTTTGCAAAATTGATCATGCCAATACTGAAAAATTACAAAGATTTAATTTTACATTTATCCCAGCCATCCAATTACCCCTCTCTGTTGATGAATCGGAGGATACAGAAGATGATATGCCGGGTTATGATCTGAATGAATTAATTTAAATCTGGTTTGGGAAGATTTAATTCAACGATTTGACTTGATGATTATATTTACAAGAGATGATAGAAAGAGATATCATTCAATTATCTAAATCACAAATTGCAGAGAGCGATATGGACTATTTCATTTTAGTTACTGGATTAATGGGTTCAGGAAAATCTGCCATAATGGATGAATACGAAAGAACGTTCCCTGTTGAGAAATTTAACAAACCGCCCATTAAAGTCTTTTTTCAAGGATTAGAATTCGAATTTATAGATTCTACATTCGCACTTAGGGCTGGTGAAAATACTTTTAACTTTTTTGAGCTTGATGCTCCAACGATTCAAAAATGGGTACAGTTCATCAAGGTGTCAGAACTCATAATAATTATTCACAATCATGCCCCAAAGAATGTTTATGGTTCATACCTAAACTTAAGAGATACAGTATTAAACAATAAGCAAAAGGAGGCTTCCATCCTTTTTGTACTCAATAACTTTGCCAATACTGATGGCGTCGTATCAAAGATGAAGAAATTATATGAATTAGAAAAGGTTGAAATTAACTCATATGATATAATGTTATTACCATCAGGAGAAACTTATTTTGATAAAATCTATGGTAAGCGAGTTAAATTTGGTAGAAATGATTTAAGGGGCATCTTTTCTAGATCTATTGAACAAATTGATAATAAAATTACAAAAAGAAACAAAAATATTGATCGATTCTAATATAATAATAGGAATGTTATGAATTAAATGGTTAAGATCTATCGATCAAATATATTTACCAAAATTTTTATGGTTATTTATCGAAAGTGATTTATTAATTATAATCCATAATATACTAAGGCCAAAGAAGTAGAAAGAGCGAAATTTTACACTTCTTCAACTTTAACGATATTGGTTGGGACCTAGAATTAAAATGTCTGCAAATATCGCTGTTTTGACAACTGGTATTTACAATAATCCAATTTTGGATTCATTACTAAACCAGGAAAACCTAAATTTTTTCATTATATGTTCAAATATATTGGATTTCGAATTACCCCCCAAGACAAAAAATGGTAATCCACAGTGGTACCGTCATGAGTTAAGACAAGTATTACGACAAATTGCACCCGATCTTTATAAAATATCACCATCCTTGAAAAATCTTCTTGAAGAAAACGATAGATTGGATCTTAACGAATTGGATCTAGCAATTACTTCACATATATCACAAATTGAACAAAATAGTACAAATTTGGATAAAGCATATGATTTACTCTTACAAGAAACTCAAGTACAAAATATATCGCTTATCCCGTTAACTGAAGAGAATCCAAGTTTATTTGCATTCAAGGATAAGAAATATGCTCCCATTAGATATTTTTTTGAGAAAGAAGAAATGTTAAGTGAAGAACCTCCTCAAAAACATGACAAATCGAAACGAAAGTATAATGAGAAGAAATTAGTCGTAGAAAATCTAGATGTATTGCAAAATATTAAGTTATCTGAAGCAAGTAACAAGGCGATGCAAGAGAGTGATTTAATAATAATATTGACTTCAGATATTGTTTCTTTTGGCTCACTTGTGAGAGCAAATGAAATTGAAAAACAGATTAAAAAAATGAATACACCAATTGTAATAATCTGGCCATTTGAAGCTGAAAGAAATCCGTCATCAGTAGAAGAAGAAATCGCAGAAGCTATGGAATTTGGTCCGACTCTAGATTTGTTAGCAGATGACGTGGCAAATTTAACTGATTATATGATAATAAAGAAGTCAGACAAGGATTATATCGAAACTCTTAGAAAAGCTGGATGTCATGTATTAACTGAAGAAATTTGGGATGATGACGATGGAGTTTCTGATAGTTTAATAAACACCGTTTTTAGCATTGGTAATATTTCTGAATTGATTAAGGAGCGGAGAGAAACCCAAGCAGAAAAGGATAAAACAGATAATGAAACAGAAGAAAAGAAGGTAGAAAAAAGCACAAAGGAAGATCTTGATTCTGAAATAGACACAACAACTAAATCGGAAGTGATGGGTAAATCTATATCTCAATTAACAGAATCACCAGAAGAAGCTGGTAAAATCAGGATAGTCTCCGATGAAGAAGATATAAAAATCGAAGAAAATGATAAAAAATTAGAAGAACAAATAGAATCAGTAAGTGAAAACAACACGGAACTGGAAACAAAATCACCAGTGGGGGATAATTTATCATTGGAAAATGAGGAATCTGAAGTTAAAATCCAAGATGCTACTTTTGAAACAATCAAAGAAGAAGAATGGGGAGATACTGTTAATCGCGCAATCGAATTACGTTTTGAGAATGATAATTTGGATGCATTAAGTTGGTTAGTTGAGCAAAGTAAACAAGATAATGATAATGAGGTGCAAATTGCTCAACAAGTAATTAATACCTGGGTAGAATCTAGAACAAATATACTAAGACGTCGAGGAGCTGAATTTATTTCTAAGATTTCAGAAGATCGACGCGATACATATAAGCAAATTTTGGAAAAACATATGATTTCTGCGGTGACTGATGGCAAAGAAGATATGAGAAGAAGGTTATTACCGTTGATTTCATTATTAAATGATGTCGATAATAATTTGTCTGAAACATTAATTAAAGGATTAACTCGGCAATTGTCATTGTTAAAAGAAAATCATGATATTGCAGTAGTTGAGAAGGCAAAACTCACGTTGTTACAACTGGTTATACAAAACAAGAAATTATCTAAAGTAACAATCAATGAATTACTCAATTTACTTGAAAGTCGTCCAAATATAGGTTCTGAAATTTGGAATATTTTACTCGCATTTGATGCTGGAACTGTTGCTTTGGAGTTAGTTACAAATTTTTCGCTTAGTAAAGCAGAGGAAGTTGTTCGAAGATCAAATCTGTTGCGATTTACTGGAAGCTATTATGCTACATTTTCTAAAGTAATGAAAGCCTGGAAGGAGGGAGATAAAGTTGCTATTTCTTCTGCTACAGGTACTATTCTACCTGAAGAAACATTAAGAAAGTTTGAGAGACTAGAACTTGCACGAAAATTGGAAAAATTAAAAATGGTGCAATTGAGTACTCTTGCAGAATCATTAGGTAAAGATGTGGAAACCGTAGAAAGGTTAATTACTGAATTAATCGTAAATGACGAACTCCATGCCAAAATGAAGTTAATTGAGGATAAAATGTATTTAGTTTCTGAAGAAGATGTAAGCACTCAGAAATAAGGAATAATAAGTTATTACGCTATAATCTGACAATTTGAAAAAATTTTATTAACAAAATCATAGCACCGATTACGCAATAATAAGAAGGTCTTTGTCATGATATTAGTATAGTGAATCATTAATGAAAAAAATATTTGTATTTACCCCGATTTTATTAATAGTTTTAATACTAGCCACAACATCAACAGGGCAAGAAGCAAATTGGGGTTTAAATCCTGGAGATACGTTCGTTTATAAAATTACTGAAATAAAATTCTCGGGAACTGGTGATTCTAATCTTGCCTTATTATTGGATGAAGTAAATAGGACATCAATTATCATTATTGAAGAAGTTTCTTCACACAATCTTGTCTACGCCATGAGTACAATTAATGCGACAAATATTATTACCAACCAATCAATAAACTTGGAGTCCTTTGACATTATTCCTGGTAGCTCAATTGTTCTACCCACTGGTAATTTTCCCATCGCGATTCCATTATCAACAGATAAACAAGAAAACTATCCCGAATATTTGCATTCGACAAGCGTAGCTTTGAATTTGATGTTGAATGAATTACTCAATTCTTTCACAAATAGTTCATATCCTAGTGAGATTAATATCAGCAGCAAATTGGATAAATTACTTATTATCAATTCCAGTATGGAAATTCAAAATGCTACAGAAATAGTCTCTGGCATATTTGGAAATATGGATGATTTAAACTTTACATTTTATCCTGGAATGGAAAATGTATCCTTTGGAAATATCGAGGTTAGCTTAGAATTAGCCTATAATCTGACTGATGGATCAATGGAATATGTCCAAATAAATGTATCAGAACTCACCACATCTACAGACAATATTGATATTCCAATTAGTGTATTTGTAAGAATAAAAAAAGAGAGTAAGTTTTCAATTGAAGAATTAAAAGAAAGAGCAGAAGATGCATCATTTGATGGATGGATTCTGGGGATCATATCATTTACAATATTGTATAGAATCAAAAATAAGAGATTTTATAAGATTAAATGACAAAATAAACTAGTCACAATCAAGAATTCGACGGTTTGGAAAATTTTTGTATATCTATCTGTTGGCCTTTTTCATAATTTATTTGATTATAATTTATCTCATCTATTAATTTATCATCATTGAAAAATTCAAAGGTCGATTCAAACAAAATGCTATCCATTGAGGGTCCAAAGTTTTCAGTCAATATCTTGACATCAATTCCATGAGATTCTGCAGTGACAATGATCACATCAATTGCTAAATTGACTTTTGCTAGAATAAACTTAATTATATTAGCTTGTTTTTGGTCTATGTAAAGAACCTGATCTGCAGGGGCTGATAAAACAGTTATATGTCCTTTTATTGATCGTTCAAAAAAATATCTACTCGACTGCATTCCAATATCTGTTAGGAAATTATCAAGATTGGTTTTGGTAAATAACTCAATTGCAGAGAGAAAACCAGCAAATAATACAGAATCAATCGATTGGCTTTTTGAATCACGATATCCACGGGCAAATAGAGGGATGCCAGCTTTGTCTAAGATGTAAATATTAATAATAGGTACCTGGAATTTACTAATTCGCTGATTCAATAATAGTAACCTTCAAAATTAGCAAGTTAAATGAAAATTTATTAAACTATCCTTGATTTATTTATAATTTCATCATCCAATTAAATAAATTACGCGAATTAAATTTGTATTTACTTTAACCCCCCTTATAGAGCTTTGAAACGATACTTGTGATCTAATCTTTGAAGAAATCATTTCATTTTACATTTTCTTTACATTTTTATCATCTAACCTTTTGGTTGATTGAATGATCGGAAAACTTAATCAATGAGAGAATTTTGATAAATATGAGTATAGATCAATGTCGAATTTCCTATCAGCATTAAGAGAAAATATTTCGAGTTTGGTAAAAAGCGAAGAAGATGAAGACTTTATTTATTTTTGGGAAGACTATGATGAAGAAGTCCTTATATTGCAGAAAAGAAATTTTCAAGAAATATTAAAACAAAATCAAATTTCAATCATGTATATCGTGATGTCCATTTTAACTATTACACTAATTATTTTCTCTTCGATGGGTAATTTGGTTATTAGCCTGCTTACTGGTACCCTTCTGATAGGATTGATTATTTTTTCATTTTATATGATAAATCAGTCTTTTATCATACCACAAAGCCGTATGGAAAAATCGGTAATTAAAATGGTTGATCATGATTTAACCTTAGATGAAGATTTTGTATTTTATAAAACCTCTTTACCGGTTTTAGCAAATCTTGAAGACTATAGGATGGGGATGGTGAATTTTATAAAAACGTCAAATAATGATATTAAAACACTTACAAGCAAAGTCAATTTATTACAATCTGAATATAATGAATTGAAATCGTTGTTTCAAAGTTTTAATGAGGATATGGATCAATCAATAGGAAATACAATTAAATTCCAAGAGACGAAAGGACAACTAAATAGAGTTTCATACGGGATAGATTCATTTATCACTACTTTTGATGAAACTTTGATTGGTATCAATGATATTTCAGAAGTAATTAGGTCGATTGGAAAACAAATAACAATGTTTGCATTAAATGCGGGTATTGAAGCAGCTCGAGCTGGAGAAAAAGGAATAGGCTTTGAAATTGTTGCTTCTAATTTAAAAAGATTAGCTCAACATGCAAATAATTCTACTGTGGGAATTAAAGAACTCATCTCTAAAATAAGCACTAATGCTAAACAGGAGATAAGTACTATTACTGAGTCGATGAATGTATTATCTATTCAATTGGATAAATCTTATCGAATAATTAGAAACATTCAAGCTGAAATTGATTTAACTGAATCAAAATTGGATAGATTTGATCAGAATTATTCAGAGCTTGCTAATATTGTTAACCGAAGAAAAGTAGAATTTGATAAATTCAAGTTATAGCTAATTTTCATGAACTTCAATCAGAAATCAAACGGTTTATTGACCAATAGCATGTAAACGTATCTAATCGCATCCTTATTTTTCAGACCAGTGGGGTCTGGTGTTCCATGCAATTTATTGATTTCAATCAATAAGAAATTGATTAACATTTGCAAATTTAATGTGCTCCCGCGGGGATACATATCTTTTAATGGGGGAGCTTTTATTTTTGCGGCTATTTCATCGTATCCATCCAGAAAATCAGATATACATCGTATAGTATCCTCAACTTCATCATTTAATAGAAATTCCTCATATGCTTGCTTACAAAAAATCACCGAAATATCAGCCATTCTGTCTGCAACAGGATAATCTGGGTCCTCAATTGTAATCAAGGACTGAATAGCACCATGATACCTAATAGCATTTTTGGTAATCGATCCTTTATCCCTCATTGGTATAAATTGAAATTTTTTGGGATCATAGAAAGTAAAGGGTATGTAACCCCCACCCGATTTTGCAAGAAGTTCCCAATGAGGTTGTAGTAATTTCTTTATACTACCCCTCTCCTCATCCTGAAAGGGTAGATGATTTAATAGAAAATCTACAAATAATTGTGAAGTTGTCTGATCTAAACGAGATATTTTAGGACCATGCAATAATGCAGTCAGTTGACCTAAAGTAAAATCAGTCAATTCTTGACTTAATCCTAACTGATCAATATCAAAGCCATTTTGTTTTTCATATACGATACGAAAATTTTGCTTATCAATATGTATGAGAGGTAGCAGTTTAACGTAAGGAACTTGTGAAAATCGAATTTCTAACTCACCATACCTTGTCATTTCCTGTTGAAAACTAGTATTATCACTAAATTCTTTTATGATTATATTTTCTGTCCAACTTCCTTGATCAGATAGTAATTGAACAAATACATCGTATTCATCAGTATTATTCTTTCTTATTTTATTGAACTGAATATCTTTTACACTTATGAATCGAGCTGATTGTCCAGATGCATCCTTCTTTTTACTTCTAAAATATGGGGCAATAACCTCCGCAATCTCCATGATTAGATTTCTTCGAACGAGTTTACTTAGTGTGATTTTTGCAAAATCAAACACATGTTTTTCGTCTTCCTTTTCGTCTTCTTTTTCCAAATATGACCCCTAATTCATATTAACAATAACCAATTAAAAGAAATCGATAAAATTTTCTAGAGATAACAAAAACAATACGAATTGACGCATTTCAATCTATTTTTTACCAAAGATAGTAATCAGTTCAATAATTGTCAATTATATCAACGAAAACGGAAATTTAGTTAATAAGAAATATACATAGCGAATCGGATCTTTATTTTCAAAGTCTGATACCGTTCGTATATGTAATTTATGAATTTCAACCAAAAAAAAGCCAATCAGCATCTGTAAGTCTAATGTGATTCCCTTAGGATATAAATCCGACAACGATGGAGTACCCAATTTTGATGAAATTTCATTATAGCCACTGAAAAAATTCTCGATACTGAGTTTTGTTTGATCCACGTTACCAATAGCAATAAACTCACTGTAAGCGCGATTACTAAATATTGTAGCAACATCAGTCATCCGATCCATCACAAAATCCTCTGGTTTTTCTATGGAAAGCATTGATAATAACCCACCTTTTCTGGCAATTACATCCAGTGTAGTATCCTCTTCATGCATGACATCAAATTTTAACTTGTTTGGATTCAACAAGGAACAAGGAAGATAACCACCTTTTGAATCGGTCATTCTTTCAAGGTGTGACTCGAGCAATTCTATGATGCTACCTCTTTCCTCATCGGTAAATGGAAGGTGGCTGATCAGGAAATGAATTAATTCCTTGGAGGTGGTTCGTTCCAAATCGACCACTTCATGACCATGAAATAGTGAAGTAATTTGACCTAGTATTACGTCTACCATTTTTTGGGATAAACCTAGCTGGTAAATATTCACTCCCTTGTGTTTTTCATAGATAATCTGGAAATTAGCTCTGTTAATATTGATCATTGGTGCAAGTTCAATGTTTGGAAACAAGAAACAACGTTGTTCTAAGCGTCCATATCTAGAAATTTCATCCTCCAGATCTTCATTATTGTTGAATTCTCTTATGAGGATTGTTTCTGTCCAAATACCCTGATCAGAAAGTAGTTGAACAATTATTTCATATTCAATACTGTCTCCTTTGTCAATTTGGATAAAATCAATATCTTTCACATTAATATAACGAGGGGAATTACCTTGATCATTTTTCTTTCGATTTTTAAAAAAAGGAGCGATTAATTCGGCAGATTTAAGCAGTTGATCCTTTATAGCCTGCTTTCCTGCCACAATTCTAAGATCTTCTAGTTCTTCTCCCATTTTTCCTAATCTTCCCTGACCTATACTACTAGATCTAGATTTAAAACGAATCGTTTGAGTTTACAGGAGAATGTGAAAACAATTTAAATTCACCTTCACCAGTGCATAAGTTGATCTGAGGATCTGAATTTACAAGTTTCCCTTACTACCAAACCAAGTATTTTCATTTTTACAATTTTATTCTAACGAAAATAGCAAATCATGATATTTCTATATCCCGTGTAAGATATAAATTATTACATTTTATCATCACTGATTCTATTTTCCCAATAACGGTCAAATAATAATTCATTATCTCGGTGATGAATACGCATAATTGTTTCTTCTTTTTCCAGTTGATGCAAAGGTATTCAACTACTCCAATTTGACGTTTAGACAGAGTACCTATCCCTTGAAATAATTGCTGAGATAATCTTGAACAAGTGTTTGTATAGTTTTTTAGGTATCCAGATAATGTCAAAAACAAAAATATTTACAATTTATCATTTAATATTTTATAAAATTAATTCAATTTTTTTTAATTTGATAAATATTTTTTATAATATTAAAAATATGACAGCTCACCAACGACAATTAATACCGCCAAAGCTATTCAGGAAAATAAACGGTTCTTTTTGCACTTTCTCGGCATATTTAAATTTGCGTAATTTTGCATTATTAGAGCCTCTCAATGAAGAATATGATCAGAAAGTTATATGCACTAACCTGTTAACGAGTTTCAGAATCGCCGTTAAAATGGCAATTCTCGATAGTAGAATTAAACTGCAAGAGTAATCCTTTTATTTCAAAAAACTGTAATTCATTTCGGTGAGGATGTGATCGATGATTGACATCGTTTGTATTTGATCCATGAGGCATTAAAAATGGTAAAGAAGAAGAAAGGAAAGAAGGAACAAGAAATTTTAGTCGTCCAGTCGAAAGTAAGAGAGTTCTTGAAAGGTCAAGGCGATTACAACATCGGCTCAGATCTAGTCGGAGCCGTTTCAACTCGTGTTGAGACTGTACTAAAAGACGCAGCCCGCAGGGCAAAGGAAAATGGTCGTAAGACTATCCAAGCGCGAGACGTATAATAGATCTTGAAACCTTTTTAGCAGAACCAATTGCTCCAATAATGGGGCATTTTATCTAAAATAAAAACACAATGTATACAAATTAACTCTATTAAACATTAAAAATCACAAATCAAAGGGACAAATAGTATTTACTTATTGAGTAGTATTAAACTAAATTTAATTTTTTCAATACTAGTTAAATATTCCAACTATTTTTTTTTAAAAAAATGAAGAATTAAGGAAGAAGGATTTGTACAATCAAATTCGTACACAAATAACCTTTTTAGCAGAACCAATCGCTCCAATAATGGGGCATTTTATCTAAAATAAAAACACAATGTATACAAATTAAC
>CAZRLL010000046.1:0-1705 GCA_964600735.1 uncultured archaeon | reverse complement strand
AGAAGGATTTGTACAATCAAATTCGTACACAAATAACCTTTTTAGCAGAACCAATTAGCTAAGAGGGGAATATATTACTTCCTTAATTCGTAATTAAAGTATAAAATTGGTAATATTTTTAGGTATCGTTAATAGGGCGCATTTTTTCTAATCCCGTAATTCATATGTTTATGCTCTTTTAAGTGAATCTCTAGAATCTTAGTATTAATAATCGATAGCTAACAAACCTTTAAACTAATTAATCTTATCTCGATTATTTTCTAGAATGATTGGAGTAAACCTTATTATAGCAAGCACAAGAATTTATTGCAATATTGAGGCATTTCTACTCAACCAGGAGTCAAATTCTGGATGTTCAGCCAATTCAACCGATTTTCCAATCTGGGTAAATGCATCCAAAGTTTCTCTTACCAGTACAATTGCATGATCAGAGAATTTAGTATTTTCGAACTGACTCACATAATGGAAAAATGCAGATATCCTTTCTGGAGTAATATTTTCTAGTAATTCTCGGATTAAACCTCCCATAAGTACGTATTGTGCGTCAATTTGTCGTGGAATTTCATAAGGCTCACCGTTCAATATAGCTACTGGATCTGGTAGCTCGTTGCGATAATTCAAGAAGGCAAGAAATTGCTGGGAAGCTGCATCTCCTATCGTTCCCTGAACTGAATTCATGTACAACAATATATTCTCATCCCTTAATTTGTTCATTCGTGAAACAAAAGACCAAGAACGTGGTGAGGGAAAAGCTGTGTTATTTACCCGAGGATCAAACTTGATCAATAAATCGGGTTGCAATTTGAGAAAACTAATGATAAATGGATCTATATGATTTTTCCAGGCCCAAGAAGTCCATTCAGAGATTTTGGGTTCAATCTCAAAATGTGTGAAACGATTGGCTAAAGCGGTGGGTAGCCGGTAGGCAACAGATCTATCAGTAATTCGGTTACCTGCTGCAATAACTACCCAGTCTTTTGGTAATTTGTAGGTTCCCACTTTTTTATCCAATATAAGCTGATAGGCTGATGCCTGGATGGATGGAGGTGCTGCATTTATCTCATCTAGGAAAAGTATTCCTGGATCTGCATCTTCTTCAGGGAGAAAATCTGGAGGAAGCCAGATTGCCTGTCTTTTCTCCTTATCCGTCATAGGCAGTCCTCTAAGGTCAACAGGATCCAGCAATGGTAAACGTAGATCAACTAAATCTCGATTCTGTTCCTCTGCTAATTGTTTGACCAAGGCACTCTTTCCAATACCCGGTGGTCCCCACAGGAAAATTCCTTGAGCATCTTTCTCGCTGATTGTAGGTAGTAATGCACGTAAAATATTTTTAGTATCCTGAATACCCACCTTTGGAATAGAATCTGAATGATTGCTCAATATATCTTACTATGGATTTTTTGTAATATATCTATTATCAATTGACCATAATATATCTATTAGCAATTGATAACAAATTCACCTTCATAGACAAATATTGAAATTAGCTGTTGTAATCAATTTTTTTACTTAATATTAAGGTGAATAATTTCGAATTCTATTGAATTTTTCAATATTCTTATGGTGGAGATGTTATAATGTAGTTACGATATTTTCTCCTTATTATTTTTAATTTCATCTTTAAATTTACTTAACCACAATGATAGACTTTCATATAATTTTTCGGTGGTCCACTGAATTTCAAAATGTTTAGTAATCGCAG
>CAZRLL010000045.1:0-20754 GCA_964600735.1 uncultured archaeon | reverse complement strand
AAATTATATTTTTATTATTTGAAATCTAAAATGATTTACAAATTTAAAATCCAACAGAAGCATTGAATAAAGATCGAATAATCCTTAACTTTAATCTTTCATACTCATCAGTATAAATAAAAGGTCAAATGGACATTTCTTAATTATTGAGAATAAATATTAGGAAAGATATTACTGCTGCCTTTTTTGCACAGCTCTTTGCTCTTTATTCTCTGAGTACATTTGGTGCATATTTTGGCATTCATTTAAACAATCTTGAAGCTACTGCATTAATTATTGGTATAGTATTTACGTCAAGAAATTTATTTCAAATATTCTTGCGTTTACCCCTTTCAGAACTCTCACAAATTATCGGTAGAAAGCCGTTAATCATCTCTGGGATGTTTTTTTATTCCTTGTCACTTGGATTGCTCTACCTTGCCACACATTGGACTGTAGTTTTTATTGCTACGATATGTGTTGGAGTGGGTATGAGCATGCATTGGCCAGCAATTTTTTCCTATATTGGGGACATATCAAAAGGCGATTATGGTCGAATTAATGGGATTTTGTTTCAAGGACAGGATATCGGTATCATTATTGGATCATTCACAGCCAGATATTTACTAGCAAATGATATTGTTGACCTGAAAGAATTATTTGGGATATCTTTTATAATCGGGCTACTTGGTACTGTAATATCAGCGTTTATTTTGCCAGAAGTTTTAACCGACGAGAATAGAAACCATGTAGAATCTAAAATTAAAGCTGTACGGGATTCATTCAGTAATACCATGAGATCATTGGGAAAGCTTACTAAACAGTATCCTCTGGGACTTATATTTATTTTTGAACTGTTAGTTACGTTTACAGAATTCTTTTTGACAAGTTTCTTTCCATTGCTCGTGGTAATTACTTTAGGATATCCAGAAAGTGAGGTTGCGAATTTAATTTTTATGTCAACTGCGATAACTATACTATTCAAACCATATTTTGGAGGAATATTTGATAAATGGGGATACAGGTGGCCAGTTCTAATTTCGTTATTAATCAGTAGCATTATGTTAATTATGATGACAAGAGTGAGTAATATCTGGCAATTACTTATTGTGTATACGATAACTACCTCTGCAATTTACATCTGCTTTATAGCGACTACCGGGGCAACAAGCAACACTGCGACCCCTGCTCAAAGAGGTATGGCGATGGGAGTTCTTGGAATGTATATCTCGTCGGGTCGGGCATTAAGTTCAATTATACTTGCACCAATATTAGGAATTTTAGAGGATCAATCTGGAAGTAGATCTCAAGGATTACACGATTTATTTGTAATAACTGCATTCCTAATATTTTCTTTTACCATCATTTTAGGCATAATTTCGTATTATTTGAAAAAAAGAAATAACAGCACTGAATAAATTATTTTTAAACTTCCTGTTTTAGTTGATCGGGATCGTAAAATCAAATTAACACGAAACTTCTAGTCTCTAATTTTTAATCATCCACAACCTCTAATCTAATATCTGAATAAATTAAGTATTTCCAATAAAATCGATGATTAACTGATTTACTTCCCCTGGCTTTTCGTGTTGTACCCAATGAGTTGTTCCATTCACATACTCTAATTTACCATAATCACAATAATCAAGACTTGCTTCTGCCATCTCTTTTTTCAGAAATTTATCATTAATTCCCCAAACAATCAATATTGGAACCGTAACTCGCTTATCTGGAATTTTTACCCTGCGTCGGAACGAAGCTCTGTACCAATTTAACATACATGATATAGCTCTCTTTTGCCCCCATGCTTGTTTGTATCTGGCTATATCTTCATCAGAAAATGTCCCATCGTTACTTGTTTTTACAAGGGTTGCGACTAATCTCTTATATTTTTTCCGTTTTAGATATAATTGGGGAATAATGGGGAGTTGGAAATAATACATATAGTAACTCTTTTTCCTTTGTTCTTTGTCTGTCAAAAGAAATTTTTTCATTACAGAAGGGTGTGGTACATTTATCGTTATGATTTTATGTATTCTATCTGGATAGGTAATCCCAATGAACCAGGTGACCGCAGCTCCCCAATCATGTCCGATAACATATGCCTTCTCCTTTCCAGCATAATCTATTAATCCAATAATATCTTTGGCAAGTTTATCAATCTTATATGATCCGATTCTCCACGGTTTACTGCTGAGATTATATCCTCTCTGATCGGGTATCATTAATTGATAACCTGCATCTAACAAATCCTGTATTTGATTTTTCCAACTTGCCCAATATTCCGGGAATCCATGTAAGAGAATTATAAGAGGTTTATCTGATTGACCAACCCTTAAACAGTGTAATTTTACACCATTTGTACTGATATACTTAAAATTAAAACTTTCATCCACTTATTGTGAATATAAATGAGATTTATTAAGGATATTAATATTTTACATCTTAATTTGTATTTAGAATCATTCTTCTTATGTTCCAGGACAATTTTCATTTCATCAGTAATAGTGTGTTTTATTTGTACGATAAGATTTCATTTTATTGTTCCATTTTCATTAATAAATCAAAAGATCTAATATTCGATATTTTAGAGGAAAAATAATGACTGGGGATATTAAAAGGGTAAAATCAAAAAATCCTGAAACGATAGTAGATGGGCTATTTGATTGGGTAGAAAGGAAACCTTTGGATTTTATCACCTATTTTGTGATTATTATTGGGTTATTAATGCGATTATTTATCTCTTTGAAGTCAAATGGCGTCTATCATCATGTGATTATTATTGGGTTATTAATGCGATTATTCACTCTTTGAAATCTGTAGGGGTTCTGCACGGATATGAATAAGTAAATGAATATTATAATAGTCGTACAACTTAATCCAATACTCTGTAAAATGATGTACGACTATCGCAAATTAAATAATAAAAGATGTACTACTTTTCAGAAATGGTAACTGCTATCGTCTCCATAAATAAATTGTAATACTTTTCCAAAAGGCTACACCGATCACAATGTAAATCTACAGTTTGAAAATTTATCTCTTATCAAATTCAGTGCTTGTTTATACGTCATAGCTTTCTCTGATTTACGAAATTTGTCGGAAAATCGAGTATGTTGGTAACTATGTGAAATAATTGGAATTAAATTTGGATCATTGTTATTGGGTTGAATTGGTATTCGTTTAAATCGTAACAATTGATGATGAAGATAATTATTGTCTTTTCGTATTACAAGTGATTTCTCATTTTTTACATAGTTCATTAATAATTTATCTACTAACGCCATCGCTTCAGCATTTTGATCTTGTTCTAATAAGGCTTTGATTTTGCTAATAAGTACAGTCTCATAGAAATCGATATCACTTGCTATCCTATTATGATCACGTATGCTGTGTGAAATTCTCTGATTCAACTCGAAGAAATCTCTACACCCTAAACATACTTCTGATGGCTTAAAATCTTCAATAATCTTATCAAGGCACTCTATGGCATTTTCATATTTTTTTTGTTTCATGAAAATTATGTGTTTCAAATATAATACTCTCGGATGATCTACTAGCAGTTCTTTATGATCTGATAGGATTTCTTTGTCCTCAATAATCATTATCAAATTTAATGCTTCATCTAATCTACCTAATTGAACCAGTGCATTTGCTTTTTCATAATGACTTACTCCTTCGCCTATACGATCATCCTCAATTATTGCATTATCAAAGTGTTGCAGAGCTTTATCGAATTTATTCATGTGTATGAGCATTCGCGCCTTACTATTTACAACATAATTATCTATATCTACTTCTCTTACCCTTTTGCTACCATCATCTGCTCTTTCGTGGCGGAAAATAGTTAAATTGGTTTTGTAATGCTCAAAAGCTTCATCGAATAGTCCGAAAAATTCCAGAGTTCTCCCTTTGATCTCCCAAAATATTCTTATTTTTTCTGTTTGATTATCTGTTACATAATCCCAGTCAAACGAAACTCGATTATCCTGAATTTCTGGTAAATGCCAGAGGATATGTTCTATATCCTCCCTACTCCCAAACCAAGGTAAATTTAGAACATGCCCCATTTGATCTATTATAAAGTCTAATTCTTCACCCTCGCCAGTCTTCACCTTCACCATTCTTCACCTTCACCATTCTTCTCCCTCGATATATTGTCGATTATTCACATCTATACCTCCGTACCTCTTTCACTAATTATTTTGTTAATTCTTAATATATAAGGTATTATGATGTACTTTAATATAAAGAGGATGTAGTGATTTAATATGAATGTATTATCAAATATTTTGCAACCGTTGGATCATGCAATTGCGATTTGAAATCATAATTTACTGATGCAATTTCATTTATAAATCAAAAGATCTAATATTATATAATTCGGGACAAAAATAATGACTGGGGAAATTAAAAGGGTTAAATCAAAAAGTCCCGATACCATAGTAGATAGTGTATTTAGTTGGATCGATGAAAAACCACTAGATTTTATAACCTATTTTGTGATTTTTACCGGATTATTAATTCGATTGTTTATTTCCCTGAAGTCCAACGGAGTCATGCATCCAGATGAAATTTTCCAGGGGCTTGAAATGGCACATTACTTGACTTATGATTCTGGAGTAATACCACCTGAGTTTACAAAAGAAAATCCAGCCCAACCAAGTTATGCAGCATCTCGAAGCTGGTTATTTCCACTTATTTTCTCATTTATAATGCGTGTAGGAGAATTTTTTAACTTGGACTATCATACTGGCATTCTTCCTTTAATTCGCATAGTGCTAGCAATAAATGCCACATTACTAATTCCTGCCACAAAAAAATTTGCTGAAATAATAACCGACAATGAAATTGTGGGTGTTCTAACTGCAGTATTTGTTGCTTTTTGGTGGAGGATTATTGAGATCAGCGTTCGTCCTTTTACAAATTCTTTTTTCTTACCAATGTTATTTTATGGGCTTTATCGAATGATGCTGGTACTTAAAAAAGGAAAGGTAACGGGGAATGACAATTTAATAATAGCTCTTTTTGTGGGTACAACAACCTATATCAGATTAGATCTTGGGATTGTTGTATTTGCAATTTTCTTGGTGACGTTTAATGTAAACAAGATCCGCTATTATCTTTATTTTCTAGTTGATGGGATTATTGGCTGGATGGCAGGTATTTTAGTAGATTATTCATATTATGGAAGGTTTTTCACGGTGCCTATCAACTGGGCCTCTTTTGCTTTGGAATATGGAGACCGATTTGGTGTTGAGGGGAGAATGTTTTATTATGAGGAATTAATTGTCAAGGATGGGCTGGGGGAGTGGTTAGGTATGTGTTTTATTGTATTCATTTTTAGTTTACGAATCACCCGTGACATAAGTATACTAAAATTTGAAATGAAAACTACAAATATTAAAAGTGGTTATTCAGCCTTGTTCATTGCAAACATTATTACTTGGGCAATATTAAGTAACTTTTGGGTCAGTGAAAGTCATAAAGAAGTGAGATTTATGCTAGTTGGAGTAGTATTACTCATTATGATGATATCCGTTGCATCAGTCTTATTGATCGAATTGGTTTTAGAGACTTTAGATGTTATTTGCGAGAAATTTAATGTTCTTAAACCGAAGAGCTATGAGTTCAAATACTGGATAATAAAAAATGGGATATTGTTTTTCATTTGTTTCCTACTAATTAATCAATCATTTCAATACAATGAAGATAGGGGATATGTTGAATCATTTGATGATACAAATAAAGCTTTGATGTATATTGGGAAACAAGATGATGTTACAGGTGTAATTGTTTTCTTACCTTGGTTCTTATCAGGTAGTTATACATATCTTCACAAGGGCTCAGATGTTGTAATTCAGTATGGAGATCTAACAATGGGGCAAGAAAATGATGAAAATAAAAAAGTAGCAATAAATTTATTATTACATTGGAAAATTGGTAATTATCTGATCTTACCTAATTATCAACTAGTAAATAATGGCGACATTTTGGGAATATTAATTGATAATAATTGGCAAATTGAAACCGTGATCGACGGTCGGGCCGGAGTATGGAAACGAATTTTATGATCCATTTTCTTTTGACAATGAGTAAAAGTTATAATATTAATTAACATTTATTAAATTATTAAAGATCATTTAAATAAATCAGGAACGCCATCTGGGATCATAGAATATTTCATATTCATTATGGGGGGTGGTATTGGTTTACTGATTAATTTTCAAATTACATCATTATTAGTTGGATTAAGTTTTAAATTTTTGATTGCTTATATTATTGGAACTTTATTCAATATTACATTTAATTTTCTTTATCATTGGATAATTACTTTTGGCATACCAATTCAAACAAGAAAATCGTTCGCAAAATTCACTATCCTTTCAGTAATTGCTTGGTCGTTAAATATTATGATCACTACGTTAATTGTAAATAATTTTTCAATCTCAACGGAAATTGTTATATTTTTTGCTGTATCACTCATGTCGATCGGTAATTATTTTATTTCGTCAACTTTTATTTTCTCTTCCACAATCGATCCTGAATTGATAGATTTTGAAAAGGTTTACAGCAGTGTTTCTATTGATTTTTATGACATCCAACAAACAACTCAAAATCCTATCCGATCTTGGTTTCATACTAATCGGCAAAAAATTATTAGAGAACAAGTTTCCGAATTATCGCAAGATTATTCAAATCCGGTAATTGTGGATCTTGGTTGTGGTAATTGTTCTTGGAATATAGACGACATAAACGTAATTGGGGTAGATTTTAACAAGTATCTTTTGGATTATGCGCATGATCAAGGAAGGATAAGGGAAAAAATAATCGCACCAACGCATGAAACCGGAATATCCAGTGATTCTGTAGATATCGTCATCATATCAGAAGTAATTGAGCATTTGATAGATCCTATTCCTACACTAGAAGAAATTTATAGAATATTAAAGGAAGATGGAAAATTACTAGTTACGGTTCCATATGATACAATCTTATCAATATGGAAACCTCTATTTACACTGCAGTGTTTTCTTCACGGTACAATTAAGAGATCTGTTTATTACCTTAATAAATGTGGTCATGTAAAAGCCTATTCGCCAAGTTCTATAAAGAAACTGCTTGAAAGTTATTTTATAATTGACCATCAGTCTTCAATGAGAAGATTTTCAATTATTACGATCTGCAAAAAGAAGTTTACATAAATTTTCCAAAATACTACAGAATCACAATGAGCATATTGAATACAGTTTCAATTTGATGCAAATTTTAAATAATTCGTAACCTAATCACTTGAAAATTTTAATAGGATATGTCATTCTCCCTGATCTATAGGCTAGGTAATTGTATGGTTTCCATAATCGATATTCAATGGGCATATCTATTTATCTCATTTTTCTGCATAATTCCTTCAGCATTATTATTAAGATATTATGCAATCACTCATGTCCTTGACTACTTGATTTTCGCTTTTGTTTTCATTTTTGTGTCGATTAATCAATTTTCCTCATATATAATGATTGAATATCCCAGAAATGTCATTCTAAATCAAATAGTGACATCAAGCTACATTTTGGTTTATTTATTTATTTACTTCCATGCAATCCGGTTGAACCATGAAAAATCTCCTAAACTACTCTGGTTGCTCGGATTTATTCCTTATATGATATTACAGATATTGATCATGTTCTATAAAACGGATGGGTTGCCCAAAACAGCAAATTTGTTTGTTTTTACCATGCATAACGTCGATTCATATGAAGTAGGTGTGGGATTTAAAACAGGAAATATAATATTAATGGGTCAAGGATTTGACTATTTAATTAGCATCTACAGAATATTTACTCTTTTATATGCGATTTATGCATATTTTAACACCAAAATTGCAGTTAGTGATAATCGGTTACAAATCGTCAGATATCTATGGATTACGATTGGTGTATTGACGATGGGTCGCCCATTTATGTATTTATTTGATTTATTCACAAACTTAGAGTTCAGCCAATTAACCAGGAGCTCATTTGATTTGTTTGCGATATTCGTAATCCCTTTCATCATCATTCGCTATCCAGAATATGTGTTAATATCTAAAACTCAGCTCATTCGTGCAGCGTATTTATATAAGAAAGTTAAATCAATTAATATAAACCAAACATCAACACAAACCGATATTGATCAAATATACAAATATATCAGAAATTTGCCACCTGAAATATTCAGGAATATCCGAGAAATGCCTAAAAAGTTCATAAGTAAAGCGAAAAAAATACACTAGTCTATCTGAAATTTGCTATACTCCGGAAAATATCCAAGTTAATCCCTCTTCCCAACATGGATGAACAACAGTTGAATGGGTCAATTGAGCGAATACCTTTTTCTTGTACTCAAAATGATCATAATTTCTTGATTGTATTTGGTCCATTAGTATATCTATTCCATCTTCAAGACTGTGATGTTCTAATTTTCCTATACCGATGAAAAGATTTAATGGTAATTTATTGCTTGAGTGAATGTACATCTTGAATAAAATCTTGGATATGAAGATGGTGGAGGCTTGTATACGATTAGATTGATAGAAATAAAGACTCCAATTAGTGTCAATACAATAATTATTATTGTTAAAGTTTTTTTGATTCGCGTTGAAATTAGTTTTATTTTTAGAACCTCAACAATATTACTATCGTTTGTTATCTCATACACTTAAATTTATTTTTTTGATATCAGAGTTGCAATTTGTTTATCTATAAACTCGTGATACGAGATTTTTCATATGTCCACTCCGATAAAAAATTTTAGTTTTCATCATCAAATTTCACTCCTTTCTTAATAATCATCATCCACAACTCTTGAATAGTATTTTTATGTATCCTACGTGATTTAGATCCTTAGACTAATATGTCATGACATATAGGACCATAATTAATATCAGAGGCATTATGGCAAATAAAAATCCAAATATTGCGAAAATTGTAACAAAATTTCTTAATTGCTTAATATCTTCATATTCGAATTGTAAGATTGCATCTCCGTATTTTTTTGATTGTAACTTGTGTTTATCATATGTGTCATTCACAAGAACATTCTTCTTAGGATTCGATTTCTTTCCATATTCTGGGTTATTTGGATTATAATAAACAATAACTGTACTATTTATTGAATATTTACGAATGAGATATTTTACCTTTTCAAGATTATTGCCATTATTTTTAAACCTGTAATAGATTTGATCAGAAAAGTATTCTTCTTTATTAATTTTATATGTGTATACTATCATTGGTAAGTAATTAAATTCGCCATCTGGATAGCCCGGTATCCATTTTGCCAAAATTTCAGAATGGATTATTTCTCCTTCAACTGTAGACCATTGTCCAACTGATTTACTCTTAATAAATCCATTAATAGGAAGATACACCGTAAAAATTAAGACATAAATGCCAATAGAAGAAATGAGTGATGATAAAATTGTAAACGGGACTTGTATATTAAAATTATTTGTACATGTTCCTACTTCAACAATATTACAAAATATGAAATCCAGTATAAAAAGAAATAAACACATCACTGACCAAATTACAATAAAAATTGGATTTAATCTAAAATTATGAGTATCGTTGACTCCTATTAACTTATTTTCACATTTTCGACAGTTGTCTTCATCATTTTTAATTTCGGTATGAAGATCAGAATTGCAATTTATGCAATTTAATCTGGATAACATTAAATTACCATTTGTATTGATTTTTCAAATTGTTGTATTTTCTAATAGTTTACTGTCTTAGAATCTTAGGTTGAAAGAGCTTATTCTCAATGTGATTATTCTTTATTATACCAATTATGGTATTTTCTTTTTCATTATCACGATTTATTCGAAAATCATATCACTGATGTTTGAATATTTAATTGTTTAGTGGTAACCAACTTGCCAAAAAAAATAGTAGCTAAATTTACGTTTAACCAAAAAAATTACAATATAATTATTTCATTTAAATATCGTCTAGATAAAACTAAATTATAATAATCTCTAGTTATACGCAATAATAGTCAAAATTAATAATTTCCACAAGAAATTGGGGGAGGGTGGGAGATATAGTTAAAATGACTATAAATTACCTTTAAACTAGTTGAAAAAGCTATTTCTCTATTTTGTATTGAAATATTTCTTGTAGAAAATTTTACATATGAATGATATGATAATGAGATTTCGCAGATTTGATTTATGAACAAAAAAATATTTTTCGAGTGGAAGATTAGGAGGGTATGAGCTCAAGTGCGCTATGTTTTCAAAAGAATAAACAATAATTGTTAATAATTTTATTTATATACGATGATAATAAAAGTATCCTAGATTGGATGAACTCATAATCTAAAATTTTCATCTCTTATGGAGATATGAATAAATTTTGATAAAGTGTAGAAAGATTTTTGTATAGAAAAAATCTCCTAACTTTTGTATGCGGGATGATAAGAAACTGTTTCAGTTTCTTGATGTGATTGGTTTGGGGGATAATTACCTTGAGATTATCAATTCCCCATGTACATCATTTAGAGAGAACAAGATTGTTCAACTTGATTTAAGTTATCAGGAAATTGGATATTTACCAGAGTCTATTTCAGAATTTTCAGATTTAGAAGAATTAGATCTACAGGGCAATAAATTAGAGAAATTACCGACAAATATTGGTGGGCTGAATGAACTTAAATTCTTGTATTTGGATGAAAATAAATTATCTGATTTACCATATTCAATTGGGAACCTAAAGAAGTTACAAGAACTCTATTTACATAATAATGTATTAACTGAACTCCCGAATAACCTTGGTTCACTCAATAATTTACGTGGTTTATACCTTTCTGATAATCGTCTGAAACAAATACCTGAATGCATTAGTGGACTAAAAAATCTTATAGAATTGGATTTATCTGGAAACAAGTTATGTAACATCCCACAATCATTCTCATATTTATCACATCTGGAATTCTTAGATCTTCAAAATAATTATATCAAGACTATTCCAAGTTGGGTTGAAGATTTAATGAATTTAAAGCAACTTTATATTGACAACAAATCTATTTGGTATGAGTATGGCGATGAATTAGAAAAAGATAGTCCTGATTATAATAATGTAGATAGTAAATCAGCAAGGGAAACACTTCATCATAAAATAAATTCCTACAATTTGTGAAGCTCTTCTTAGTGCCAAAATTAATTATCCTGCATTCATTATATCATAAATTTTATCATGTAACATATTGTGGTTAAATGGTTTTTTTAATACCGGGATGGTTTTGTTAATGTTTTTAAAATTAAATCCAGAAATAATTAAATGTCTCTCAATAAATAGTCGTGCTAACTTGATTAGCTCTTTCCCATCCATCCCAACCGTCGAAAAATCAGTTATCAGTAGATCTATCGATGGATTTGACTTAATAATTCTTAGCGCATCGATTCCATTGGTTGCCTCAAGAACACGATATCCTTCCCTTAGTAAACTAGTGCGTAATACCTCCCTAACTGAATCGTTATCCTCAACAATTAAAATTTTAAGCTCAGGTAATCCCATTTTATAATTAATTATTAGAGCCATTGTATTTATGTCTTACCGTTTTTATGATGAATATTTAATTATTTCTGAAATAAAACCAATTTAAACTACGTGTAGGATGATTTTGGGGAACAAATTAAGTTATGATGAAAGAGACAATCTAAGATCGCAAAATACAAATTCATACGATCAAAATAAATTTTGTATCATGAATCAATTTATCGACTTATCACATTATTTTGAAGATTCAATGCCTGGATTCAAAATGAAAAATGAAGATGGTAGTTTCACGCAGTATTCTGCACAAATTTACCCATTCCTTACACATGAGGAGACATTACCAAAATTCGAAAATCAATGCTCATTTGAGATAACAGAGATGAAATTCCAAACTTCTGTTGGTACATATCTGGATGCCCCTTTTCATAGATATCCTAACAAGAGAGATATAAGTCAAATCGAACTTGATGAGGTGATATTAGATGGAGTCGTTATAGATGTTGGGCAGAAAAAACCTTTTCAATCAATCCGACCAAATGTATTGCCAAAAAATCTCAATCTAAGAGGAAAAGCGATTTTATTTTATTTTGGATGGGATAAGTATTGGGGAAAAGAAAAGTACAACTCATATCCTTATATTTCAAGGGAACTGATCAAAATGCTTATCGTGAAACAGGTGAAGTTAATTGGTGTAGATACTGTGAACATTGATAATTCAAGAGATGTAACAAGACCTGCACACACCTTATTCTTGGACAATGATATCCTTATAGTTGAAAACTTAACTAACTTATCAAGTGTAATTGGAAAGGAATTCCGATTCTTTGCAGTTCCAATTAAAGCAAAAAAAACTGCTGCCATGCCTATCCGTGCGTTTGCAGAGATAATATCAAATTAATTTAGTTTGCTATATTAATTGTAAAATCCCACATTTATCTTGTAAAGAAATGAATTAACTATAAGTACCAAATCTACAAATATTATAATTAACAGAGGTTGGTACTTTACGTCATTTAATTATACCTTTAAGGTTTTATTATTAGGACATCCCTCAGTCAATAAGACAAAATTGGTATTGAGCCATCTTAAACCTCATGGAGATAAATTCCCCAAAAGTCATCTGAAGACAATTGGCATGGAACCTTACTCAAAATATGATACAATTGATGACAAGAAAATTTGTTACAGCCTTTGGGATATTTCGGGTAATGAACGATTTGAACCCATGAGATCCCTCTTTTATAGAGGTTCTATGGCTACAATAATTTTTTTTAATATTAATAAGAGATCAACTTTTGATTGTATACCAAATTTATTAGATGAGGTTTCTGTAGAATCCCCGGACCAAATTTTAATAATGGTGGGAATTAGTGAGAAAATCAATTCAAAAAGACATGTGAGTAAACATGAAGCAGTTGTTATGGCCAAAGAATTGAATTGTTTGAGATATATGGAATTTAATAAATTCTATGAACCTAAAAAATTTGAAGAGGTTCTTAGCATTATTGGGATATTTCTAATCAATATTCGTGATAAGCAGATAGGAGGTGAAATTTATGATACTGTTGATTTCTTATATTTTGCGCTGAATAAACCAGAATGGGTTTATCTAGACAAGACCGTATTTTCTTTAAACAGAAATGAATTACTTGAAAAAATCATAACTGAAATTGATGATCTATGGGTGCAATACACTGCAGCAGAAAAATTATCCGATACTGGGATTCAAAATAAATTATTAGGTACTAATTATACTTCTTCGATCAACGATGCGGTCTCTTGGGGTAAAAAAAATAATCGGTCTAAGCTTGGGCTTCCAGTACATATTAGTCCAATTGTAGCTAAAATTGTAGTTGAACAGATTGATAATCAGAATATTCTGGAGAATTTATTGTATGAGTTGGATAATGAAAACATAAAAATTGAACTTGTAAATAAAATTGCCAATCAAGAAATTATTAACCAAATTGCGTTATATGATCCTGTGGATTCATTAAGACTTGTTGCTGTAGGACGACTGGCAATTCAAAGCACTTTAGAAAAAATTGCCATTAATGATAAATGTCCTAAAGTGAGAAAAAATGCCATAAATAAAGTTGTTAATCAAAAAACAATTGAGAAAGTTGTAATTACAGATATTGATGAAAAAGTAAGAAGAGAAGCAGTTCAAAAACTTCAGAACCAAAAACACCTAGCTGAGTTAGCCTTAAACGATCATGATCGTGGAATTAGGCAAATTGCAGTTTACAAAATAAAAAATCAGAAAATAATCGAAAAAATTGCTTTAATTGATAATTCACCTCGGGTTCGATTGGAAGCAACTAAAAAATTAACTAATGAAAAAATAATCAAAAAAGTTGCTTTGGAAGACAGTAATGATAAAGTAAAACTCGAAGCTATTGAGAAAATAAATAATCAGTCAACATTGTTGGAAATCTCTTTGTCAAATGCATCCTACGAGCTTACAATTGCTGCATTTTTCAAAATTAAAGATATTGAAATGATAGGAAAAATAGCAATTGAAACGAAATTTTCTGAAATTTGTTTATTAGCGATTCAAAGAATTACCAATATTAGGACCCTCCTAATACTACGATTGAAGAAGGATCCCCATATACAACCTTTTATTTCCAAAAGGATAAAAGAATTGTCTGTCGAACCGACTACTTAACGGAAATATAGTCTCGAGTAAAAAATAAACATATACTGAAAATAATTAGTTTATTATCCAAAATTGCTTATAGAAAAATATAATGAATGATATATTTAGTGTAATCTAAGAATAATAAATCTTACATAAATTGCGGAACCATCGTATCCACATTTATAAATTTTATAAAAACATTCTTAAACAGCTAAAAAATCATTCTTTCACATTAAAACTCGATAAGGAGTATAAATTATGGCAAATACAGTAAAAATAATTGTAGTTGCTCTAATCACCATACTTGGTGCTGGAGCAATTGGAGGTTCAATATTTATGAGCCAATATATTGATGATGCACTCGATCAAGGCATCAAAGATCTGGTTGTGCCAAGACCAAGATCTTGGGATGAAGAGGCTTATGATGATTGGATCACAACTGAAGATGATGATGACCCTCTGAGGTATAAACGTTACTTCTTCTGGAATTTAACCAATCCAGATGCGTTTCAAAGCGGAGCTGCAGCAGTACTCGAAGAGATAGGACCTTATGTTTACCAAGAATTTACCGTCAAATTTGATGTCAAATTTTCTGGTGGTGACAACGGATACGATGAGGTATCATACAAGAAATATACTTATTACATATTTGATGCTGCTTTGTCTAAAGCCGAATCAGGTCTGGATCTGACAGTAGATGACAAAATTGTTAATGTTAATCCGGCATATTTAGGTATTATAGCCAATGCAGGTAGTGAAAATGCCCTGAGGATGAGTTTCACAGCAACGACTGTTGCTACTGTACTAGCAGGTTTGCAGAGTGACTTTATTTCTGCGGTACTAGCTCAAGGATCTGGTCAAGCGTTATATACCATCGTTGATGGATTAACAGGTGATTTTCTTCAAGGAGTTCTAGCTCAAGGTTCAGGTCTGGCACTTGATGAGATTATAACAGGATTAACTACAGCGTTTCCTGTATCAGTCACTAGTACTGCCTTAGAAACAATATTAAATGAATATATTGATGCATTCTTACCTCAAGTACAACTTGGGGCTGTTCCCACAGTATTGGAGGCGATCCAAGCAGATGCAACCGATACTCTACATTTTGCAGTCAATGCAACGACAGCTGCTGGTGTATTGCTGGGTCATTTTGCAGGAGTTGGAGATAATTCGACATCATTTGATGAGTTTTTCAATAATACTGGATTTTCGACGGTATTCTCTGGTGTCGCTGAATATCTTACTATTCCAACCGAAATATCATTTGATGCTGCTGAGAAATTACTCTACAATGGTAGTGGAGCTCCCCTGAATGTTCCTGGGTGGGTTACAGACATCGCAAAGGGCACAGGTATTCTAGGATTTTTACAGGCTTTTGAAGCTGCAATGTCTGATTCTGCAACAATGACTGCTTTAACTGCATCTTATGGGGCAAATGCAACTCAACTCGGTTCGATTGCATCATACCTCCAAAACTCGTTATTGATTGATAATTATTTGGATACCGCAATCAAGTCACAACCACCCAATGTGGCAGCTATTATTATTGCTCAAGCGATGTTCCTAGAACAATGGGCCAATGGAACAGTTCTACCTACTGGGTTTGATGTTACCAGTGCAATTACTGATCCTGATGGATTTGAAGTAGGACTACCAGTTCCCACCGATATTAGTCCAGCATCAGTTCAGCTTTTATTTGATGAAACAAATAGTCTAGCTCTTACAAATACAACGGGAATCTTAGTATGGTATGGAGCTTTAGCTGGATCCCCAACTAATAGGACGAGTTTGAAGGGTGTATTTTCGTTAAATGATACTCAACTTAATATGACTTTAAATTGGTTAAATAATTTCCAAGCAAATTTAGTTCCACTCTTACTTCCGACTAATTATGCTGCTTTAGGAGTATCAGATTTCATTGATCTGGCTTATCTCCAATGGGGTAATTCAATTCCCCAGGTAACGGATGGATTGAGTTTATACGAAATACCACCAGGAGCTGGTGATAATTATACTGAATTCTTTGCCTGGGCAGATAGAGTTGCGTCAACACCGTATACGTTTAATGCGTCATTCAGCAGAACACTATTAAATGGTACAAATGGATTATTTAATGCAACGAACTTAGGAACGTTCTTGGTACTATTTAATGGTGGAGTTAATCCAAATACTGCGACTATTCAGGCATTGTGGGGATTAGATGCCACAGAAGCAGCGCTTGTTGCTGGTTATATCAGATATGTTATTGATGAATTAATTATAAAACCAGTATCTCTACTTGGTGTTAGCACTGATTCAGATCTTGGATATTTACAATGGACAAGTCCTCTTTTGGCTGGAAATAGTACATTTGAATTAGATCCGACATCAGCTCCCAGCTATCCAGAATTCTGGGCATGGGCTGACAATGTAACGGGATCTGACGATTTTGGTGTTACATTCAATGTTACTGAAGCAAAAGCATTGCTAACTGGACCTTTAACGTTAGCTAATTCAACAAATGCAGCCACATTATTAGCATTAGCCAGTGGAGGTACAGCAGAGAATTTCACTACTATCGCAACATTATGGGGACTGACTCCAACAGAAGCAGGTGCGTTAGCAAATTACTTGCAATATCTCATGGCAGTATTTGTTCCTGAACCTTTAATTGATAGTTTAAGTCTATTCGACGTTCAATCTCTCACTGATGTTGCGTACCTTCAATGGGGCAATTCAGCCCCAGCACAAGGAGCCAGTCTTTTCCAATTAACTGATGATTTGGACAATTATCCGGAGTACTGGGCTTGGGCATCGTTAGTCACAAATTCAACGGATTTGGGAATGACATTTGATTTAACCGAGACAAAAACATTGTTTACGGGTGCATTAACTTTGACAAATAGTACAAATGCTATGAATTTCTTGGGCTTAGTACAAGGAGGAAACTTCACTTTGCTTCAAGGAATGTATGGAATCAACTCCACAAAAGCAGTTGCTTTGGCTTCATACATGAATTACCTGATTGAAGATTTTGTAAAACCCAAATTAGCTGCAGATTTTGGTCCTTTGGGATATGAAAGTCCTGCCGATATCGCTTATCTCCAGTGGGGATCTCCGTTATTGACTGGTGCTAGTTTGAATGGAGAACTGAGTGATCCATTAGGTTTCTATCCTGAATTCTGGGCATACTATAACAGAACATTAGATGTTGCTTATTCCTTAAATATATCCAACAGCAGGGCACTATTATCAGGGGCTTATAACTTCTCAGACGCTGTTAGTGTTGGAACATTCATGGCTTTTGGTCTTGCAGGTGATGCAGCCACAATTAACTTATTATTTGGTTCAAAACTGACCAGTACTGATGTTACAATGCTTCTTGGTTACTTGGCTTATCTTGGGGAATTTGTTGATAATTTCATTGTTCAACCTATTTTTGACCTTGGTGGAGGATTAGTTACTACCCACACTGTGGATGAATGGCTGTGGACTGGTACAGATCCATTCCTGACCTTCTTAGAGGCTGCTGGACAGGTTGATTCTGATGCTAGTAATCTGTTTACTAATCATGTAAGCATGGAAGATGCAGTGGTGCAAGAAGAAGGCAAATCTGATAAATGGTATACAGGCAGTGACGATGTTAATGATGTCGGTGAATATATCGAATACGAAGAAAGTGCGACTGTTGATGAATTGATGGGCATGAAGCTCTGGGAAAGTGATGAAACTATCTCAGGAACTGATGGCACTCAATTCCATCCTGGTGTCGAACCCGGTGAGGATTTATTTGCATGGGTTGCTGAGATAATGCGTGTAATTAAGCTAGTAAATTTAGATAAACTAGAAGTAGAGTTTGAAGGAATTACTCTTTTAAGGTATACTCTAGCTGATGAAGTTCTGGGTGTAGATACCAATTTCCATCAAACAATTAAAGGTTTGGGCAATATGACTGCAGCCAAAGGATTTCCTTTGTTCGTAAGCAAACCCCACTTCTTGGATGGTGATGCTTCACTCCGAGATACATCCAAACTAGAGGGATTGGCACCGGTAGCAGCAGATCATGATCTTTTTGTCGATGTCGAACCAATTTCTGGTTTAACAATGAACGCTAGGAAACGATTGCAGATTAACCTTGGTGTAAGTGCTGGTGATTGGTATTCTAAAAACGTCACCGAGGTTTTCTTACCTCTCGTGTGGATTGAAGAAGGTGCTACAATATCTGATTCACCAAAACTTGCAAAAGATTTCAAGGATGATGTTTATGGTGCTCAAGATCTACAGGATAATATTTCACTTGGTGGACCAGTTGTAGGTATATTATTACTAGCTTTATCTGGTTTCATTGCAGTTCGTGCAGTAAGATCAAGTAAACCGTAAACTACAAAATAATCATATTATCTGGCATTCGATTTAACAGTTGAATGTCAGAAACACATTTTTATGAGTTTATTATGTAACAAATTTTCAATTAATCTAAACTCATTCTAAAAATTTTTCCGTAAATTGACTATAAATAATATTTGATGTCGTATCGAATCTAGATTGTATTTCATTGGCATTGGAACGGTCGATACCGTCTTTGACAATGATGAATAATGAGTCCGCACTTTTTATTATTTCCTTATTAATCACAACACTTGTATTCGGATCAATGTTTTTAATAATAAATGCAAATGTAAAATCGTCTCGATGCTGAACTAGAATATCAGCTCCGCCAAGTTCCAATTTACCAATCGTTTCTTGTTCTGAAAACATCTCTTCACCCACATCTCCAAGGGAAGACACCAATCCAGCCATCATTTCCTCATCAAATTCAATTTTCTCGTCATCATCTCTCCCCCAAAATATCTGAAATATCGGTTCTACAGCTTTGGAAATAAAAATACCGCGTAATTCGGGTTTACTTTCAGGTTCAAACCTCTCCAAATTTTTGCGAATCATCATCCGAGCAATGGTCGCCTGATCTAAGGCTTGAGCAATATTTTCTCCACTTATCGATTTTTCTTTAATTTCTCTCGATTTTTCTAGGCTATTTAGAGTCCATTTAGTTAGTTCTTTGAATGGAGCTTTGTAAGGAATGATATAATTAATTACTCCACTATTTAGTGCCCGTATTAATGGAGACGATGCCCTACGATCTCTTATTCGGTAAATCACTTGGATTGCCGGGTTAATTTCCTTTGCATATTCAGCTAAATTTAGTGGGTTGCCATCTTTGAGCTCTGAATCAAGTAATAATGCACCACAATTATGTTGATTAATGTAAGAAATGATATCGTCAACATTCTTAGTCGTTATAACTTGTAAATTTCTCCGCCGTTCCATAAAATTCTTAATTTTTGAGAGGAACTTTTTGTCACTACCGATCATCAAAATCACTTGTTCATCAAATATCTGATCCGCAGTTTCTTGTTCAAACAGAACGAATTCATTGATTGATTCTAGTTTTTTGCTTAATAACATTAGCTTCTGGTGAGCATCTTCACTTATTATATCCATATCTTCAATTTCTTCTCTACAACAATCCAGTATTTTTGATACAAGGTCAGAAATTATTTCCTCAGTTGAACTGAAATTATAACGAGTTAAGTTTCTAACAAATATTGAGAATTGAACATCCCCATGAAATCTTAGAATGACTGATACTCCACCGAAATTTATTTCTTTGAGGGGTTTTTTATTGGTGAACAATTCTCTGCCAAGAATAGCTACACCCGAAAGATACCCTGCAAAAAGTAAATGATCCTTTGCTAATAGTTCTTCGAAAAACATAGAAAATCTTGGAACAGAATTATAAGCAATCATTATACCAACGAATTTTACAGGTTCACTCTCATCAGAAAAAGACAATGATGGATCCAAAAGCAAGTAACTAGCCTTACTTAATTTCGGGGGTTGACTAACAAAACTAGTTAGCATAATACTAATTTCGTGTTTTGCATATTGCTCCTGGATTAAATTATTAATTTCAGATACATTAATTGGCAATGTGATAAATGCATCTGCTGATCCATGATTCACGATATCAGCAATCAAAGATGAACCTCGTCGTTTTGATACAATTATTATTCTGGCTAATGGGTGATTGATTCTAACAACTCTTGAAACAGTGATTGGATCAATTTTAGGATCATCATTATCGATGAAAACAATACCAAAAATATCAACGAGTAATAATCCGATCGAATCATCAATACTTGTCACGTGAACAATTTTATATTCTGATGGATCTAATTTTCGTTCGAATTTTTTGTACGTTTTATACTGACCTACCAATAAAATATTGATTGCAGAATCCTGTACCTTTCTGTAAGAATCACTCTGTTTAAAGAGATCATCAATATCATTGGTAGGATCAGTCTCCATTATGTAACATTTTGAAATTAAGACCTATAAAAATAATCATACTTATGCACATATTAGGTAGGTTACAAATTATATAATTGACTTTTCCAACTTACAAGCCAATTTGAGTCATTATATTCAAGATATCTTTTAATAAATGTGTTTGACAATTTAATTAGATTTTAAATATAGATATTCAATGTTTAAATGGTATATCGATCGATTTAAAATTATTTGTACAGCTTTGATAAATGTGTT
>CAZRLL010000044.1:0-20783 GCA_964600735.1 uncultured archaeon | reverse complement strand
AACTTTTCTGAAGCCTTAAACCTAGTAAAAGAATTAAGTGATGAGGCGAAAATTGTGGGAAAAGTGATAGAAAGTCTGATTACAAGGGAAACTGATTCTCGTCCAGCAGGAAAGAATTTAGGCATACAGGCATATCAGGAAGCAAAAGATCATGGTAATTTATACATACAATATTTGGTTACCCTGTTATTTAGTTTACATTTCATACCCTCAACTAATGAGTACAAGATGCTTGGGAAATTCATTCAGGAAATAGAATCAAATATTGAATTTGCATCTGAAGAAGAGAGAATGAAGATCCAAGTTTGGGATGGATTATTATATAATTTAAAGGGCTTCTCGTTATTTTTTGGTAACAGTAGAGAAGATGGCTTGAAACTTTTATTTAAGGGATTGGAAATTGCACAGGAATATAATAACAACTGGCAGATGGGCATGTGTGCATTTAATATCGGACGGGCATATCAATTTATTACCGAGTATGATAAGTCAAGGGAATTCTTTAACAAAAGTAGTGAATCATTTCGCAAATTAGATAATTCTATCATGCTTGGATATAGCATTCTCTGGATAAACACACTGAATTTAATGGAAAAAAAATACGAAAGTGTAATTAAAAATAATAACGAAGTATTAGAAATTTGTGAGAAAAATAAGCTGTGGACAATGTATTATTTTGTAGGAACCCAATTGTACCAGTCTTATAACCGTCAAAAAAAGATGGATGAATTGTTTGAGCTTCTTACTCAAAAATTAGAAATCTATGAAAAAAACAAATTTGAAAATGGTATAATGCTCATGAATATGTCTTTGAATGGCTATTATAATTATCACAAGAACGACCATGAAACTGCTTTGTTACACATGAATAAAGCTGAAGAACTAATTCGTAAAAACCATCATGTATTAGTACTTGCCATTTTTATTGAAAATCATGGGATTTATCATAGGAGCAGGGGAGAATTTGAAAAGGCTGAAAAATATTCATCAGAAGCCTATGATATAAGAAAACAGTTCCTAGATAACTGTGACGAGGTTACACGTGAATTAAATTCGTTTGATTTGGGGAGATATTATGGTAACATGGCTCTTCTATCATTTGAAAAAGGAAATTACAAACAAGCCTTGGAATATTTTGATAAATTCATTCCCATAAATGAAAAATGGGGGTATTCAGCCAATTTAACATTGTGTTATATCACCATGGGTCGAATAAAATTAATTCAGGGAGAATTTGAAAATTCAATTGAGTATTTTAAAAATGCTGATGAGTTGTTAGCTGATGTAGATATCGATACCTACTGGATATTTATTCAAAATTGGATATATAATCAACAATCACTTGGACTGGCTGCTTATCAAATGGGGAATTATGAAAAATCCTTAGATTATTTTGAAAGAGCTAAGAAACATGCCAAAAAACATAACCGACACCATGATATGGCAACCTGCAATGTATCAATTATCAATAGTTTGCTTGAATTGGATAAATATGATCAAGTAAGCGGATATGTTGATGAATTCGATGAATTAATAGAAGCATCAAAAGATGATCCAGTGATTATAAAACAGTCGAAACTTGCCAAAGGACTCTGGCTCAAGAATAGTCCAAGAATTACTCAAAAAGCAGAGGCACAAACATTATTTAGAGAATTGTCTGAAGATCCAGAGGTGTTATCAGAAACTTCCTTGATGGCAAAATTAAACCTTTGCGATCTGTTAGTGGCAGAATTACAGAGTTTTGGAGAGCAGGAAGCGTTTACTGATGTTAGTAAAATAATCAATGAAATTCATGAAACAGCCAGAAAAGAGCATTCATATAATTTGATGGCACAGACCTACCTATTAAAATCAAAAATCGCCCTCATTGATCTGGATATAGACCAATCCAAAGAAATGCTTACCAAAGCAGAGGAAATAGCTAAAAATAAAGAATTAGGTAAATTATTGATAACAATTCAAGATGACCAGCAGTTGTTGATTAAAAATTTAACACAATGGACTGCATTTGCTAATGAGAACTTACCTCTCATGGAGAGGGTAAAAAAATCTGAAATTCAGCAGTATATCGCAAATGCATCTAAAATTGTCCAGGGAGGCATAGCTACTCCCCCTCCAAGAGGAATGTAATGAAAAATTCGTTGATTATCATCAATTTAGACATAATTTTGGATTAACTATTGGGATGTCTTAGATAAAGTGATGAACCCACGAAGCAGCTTCAGGATCAAAAACAGTAAACATCCCAGTTAATCATTAAAAAAAGGTTGTGTGGAAAAGTCAGTCGATTCAGTTGGTATTATTTCAGTATAATTATTCATATAATTTACCATATCCTCTAAACTAGGAGTTTCCTGTTTGACCATTTTGATTCTTTCATACAAAGATTGTGCAAGCACGATTTGTTTTCTTTCACCGTAGGTGAAATCTGTTAACAATGAATAGTATTCCTCAAAATTTTTAAGATACTCGAGTAATTCTTTTTCACCTTCGTGTGTTTTTGTACTAATTTCTATGTACGGAACTTCCAATGCAGAGCGATTTGATAAAGTTACTGCATAATTGTAACCTTCGGTATAACTAACATGAGATTTAGTTTCATCCCGTAGATGAACTTTATTTCCAATGAGAACCATGGGAACAATAGTGAAGTCATTCCAGGACTTGTCATGTTGAATGAAATCCTTAATCCAATCTGGAATCTGATACAAGGAATTTGGGTTAGTTATATCAAAAACTAGTAGTACGCACTTCGCATGCATAAGGTATCCATTTCGTACCCTTTCAAATCTTGGGTTATTTGAAATATCCCAAATTTGAATTACAATCTCCTCGCCTTTCGGTGTTTGCACTCTTTTTATGGCGAAATCAGCTCCAGTGGCGTTTATATAACTTTTTTTAAATCCATCAAACATAGTGTTTCTTATTTCTGTTTTACTGAGATCTCCGAGCATAATCAATTTATATATTTTTTTCCACGTCGTGTCCTCGCTTTCTTTTGACTTTCTTTCACGAATGATCCCCTTCGAGGTTTTAGTTAATACTCGACTACGAATATAAATTTCATAGCAGTTTATAAAATATGGGAATGCGTTTTTTTCATTCCCTTGGAGGTAGTAGCTTATAGCGATTTCGTAGTATAATTCGCATAGTAAATCTAGTTTTAATTTATTTTGCTTTGATGATGGATCAAGGTATTCCACTGCCATATATTGAGGAAGGGCATTTTTACACAATTCCAAAGCCTCATTAACTTTCCCCGATTTTTGGAGTGATTTCGATTTGTCGATAATGTTAAGTATTGCTAGATTATCTTTCTGTCTAGTCTTACGTGAATTCAACCTAGCTTCATTTGTAAATGTGGCTGGCAATGGAGACAAATATTTTCTATTCATCTGGGGCTCCATTTTTCTCTCTCTTCGAATTCCTTTTCTAATTTTTCTTTCTTTTTAGAGAAATCGCGTAAAATAGAAGAGATCTCCTTATCTCTCTCTCTCAAAATCCAAAACAGCTCATATTTGTACTATATTAGGGTATTCAGCCGTAATTAAAAATGTTCCTAACAATACTATCTTTCCCCAAATCACGCGGCAGGTTTAAAGGCAGTCTGTCAATAGTTTCTGTTTCCTAGAAATTCTTGAAATAAATTTGATGTTACTTAAGAGGTCCTTAGAACAAATAATCAGTAACCCGAGAAATTGACTTGCGTGATCCAAAATTTTGTGATTTATTCATAAAATTAGTAACTTTTATATATTATTTGCTAATTTTTCTAATTTTTACCTCAATTTAATGTGCTAATATATTCAAAAGTTCAAATTAGGTAAGAAAAATACTGCTCTACATTGGTAAATTTTATAAATTAAGCGATTTGGAATAAATTTAAAAATATGTCAAAGTGGATATGTTAAACACAATGAAGTGAATTCACATGTATAAAATGGGTCTTTATTCGAATACTGGGATGAGATTATCAAAAAAAATGACAATTGCAATATTAACCTGTACCGTGCTTATGGTACAAATGGGAGGTAGTACAACGCTGTATGCAAATCCAATTGATTTCCTTAGTACTGAAGATATACCTCAAATTAAAGAAGAGATAAATGCTCTCATGGATAAATTCGAGGATCAGAATTATCAACCAAATGAGGAATTGAAAATACCATTCAGCGGATTTATAGAGAATCAAGGACAGATGTACGATCCCGAGATTATGTATTACTACAGTTCAGATCGCTCCTTTATTGGATTTGGTTTGTCAGAGATCCTTTTTAATTCGAGATCGCAAAGATCTGATGAATCTAGTACTTTTTCATTGAGTTTTTTCAATTCTAACAATGTAAAACCAACAACCATGATTAAATTGCATCATTCAACCAATTATTTTATTGGGGATCTTGAGCTAACTAATGTTGCTAGTTGGGAAGATATTTGGTATGTCAACTTGTATGAGAAGATAGATCTTCACTATTTCATGATTGAAGAGGGATTGAAGTATGAATTCATAGTTCATCCAGGTGGTAATCCAAAAGACATTATTATTCAAGCAAATGATCCAATGCAATTAAAATTGTTCAGGGAGGGATATCTAATACTCCTCCAAGTGGAATACAATGAAATATTTTCAGATTTTCAGAAATACCAATTAATCAAATATATTCCTTCATATAATTTTGAGCGAAATAAATCTGATTACAAGATTAGAATCATCAAATTCACCTAATATATTTTGATTGAGTAATGGAAATAATCATAATAGATGAGTAAATCATCCCAAATAAGGCTACTGCGATTTTATTCACAATGATAAAGTCGTATAACTTCAATTGATGACTCCAACCGGTATGATTTTTCCATGTCAATTTCAGAATCTCTTCACAAAACCAGCTTTACCCGCGAGATGAAATTTGGTTTCTCCCAGTATGCCAAATATGTTATTTCCGACCGTGCCCTACCTGATGCCCGGGATGGTCTGAAACCAGTACACCGCAGAATACTATGGGCGATGAGCCAACTAGGACTGGGACCTAGATCCGCTTTCAAGAAATGTGCTCGTATTGTGGGAGAAGTTACTGGGCGCTATCATCCCCACGCCGGGGGTGTCTACGAGTCTTTGGTCCGTCTAGGGCAATGGTGGTCTTTAAGATATCCACTGGTACAGCCACAGGGAAATTTTGGGAGTATTGATGGTTTTCCTCCGGCTGCAATGAGGTATACAGAAGCAAGGTTACAGCGAATTTCTCAGGATCTGTTGGAAAGCATTTCACCTAACGTTGTGGAGTTTATTGAAAACTTCGATGGTGAGGAGATGGAGCCTACGGTTCTCCCAGTAAAAGTACCCCATCTTCTGCTAAATGGATCCTATGGAATTGCTGTTGGAATTTCATCCAATATTCCCCCTCATAATCTACCTGAACTACTGAATGCATGCTTAGCTCTGGTCGACGATCCCAAGATTTCAATTGATGGTCTAATGACTCATGTAAAGTGTCCTGACTTTCCCACTGGTGGAGTTGTGGTAGGTTTAAGTGGGATTGATGCCCTATATCGATCTGGAAGGGGGAGCTTAAGGTTGAGATCCAAAGTACATGTGGAAACAGCAGAGACTCATAATGTCAAAGAAGCTATGATTGTGGTAGATGAGATTCCTTATATGCAGAACAAGAGTAATATTATACTCGCTATTTCCAATTTAATAGATGATAATAAATTACGAGGAGTCAAAGATGTCCGGGATCTATCCAAGAAGAATGTTAGGATTGAGATACTGATTGATCTCCAATATGCAGATGAAATGGGTGTCAAGACCATACTGGGTCAATTGTACAAGAGCACCAACCTTGAGACTCTTTTCCACTCAAGAATCACTGCATTTGTCTATGGTCGGCCACTAACACTGGATCTAAAGCAATCATTGTGTGTATTCCTTGATTTTCGTGAAAAGACCGTGAGAGCAATAGCGCAGGAGGAATTAGAAAAAATACTTGCACGTTTGCATATTTTAGAGGGTCTGATAATCGCTTCCAATAATATTAATGACGTGATCCAGCTGATCAGGTCATCAGAGAGTAGAAAACATGCCCATGACAATCTCAAGAAAACCTTCGAGTTAAGTGATCTTCAGGCCAAAGCAGTGCTTGATATGACCCTTGCTCGATTGGCCAAGGTTGAACAAGCGGATCTGGTCAATGAGACCAAGGAAAAGAAGCTACGCCGGGATGAACTAACTAAAATCATCCAGGACCGACCCACATTACTCAAATTAATGAGGGATGAATTTCTTGAGTTAAAGGAAAAGTACAAAGATCAACGGAAAACATCCATACTGGAAATTGATGATGTCTTAGAACCAACTGAACGTCCAATCCTGCATGAACGAACCATTCTTGCCACTTCAACCAGTCTCGGATTCGTCCGGACCATAGATTATTCCAAATTCAAGGTACAAGGAAGGGGTGGAAAAGGAGTAGCTGGAGTACCATTGAGTGCTGATGAAATCCTCCATGATATGGTCACTGTTTCGAATCTCGATGATTTATTACTAATAAATAATTTTGGAATCATATACAAAATTCCAGCATTTGAGATCTCTGAAGTGAAGAATAGAACTGCAAAAGGGGCAAGAATTGTTCGTTTCCTACCGGTTGAGGGTTCTATTATAAAAATCGTCAATATCAAGCATGATGAATATATCAGTAGTAAGATTCTGGTTACGGTCACTAAAAATGGAATTATCAAGCGAACTTCCATGGACAAATATACCCATATAAGAAGAAACGGGATAAAATGTCTGAATCTGAGAGAGGGTGATGAGGTAGTTGATGCCTTTGTTAGTGATAAACCATCTCTGATTTTCATTGCATCTAGGAATGGAAGTGCCTGTGTATTCGATGAAGACAAGGCTCGTCTGTTGGGTCGGGTATCCCAAGGTATGAGGGGCATGAAATTGCGTCCGGGAGATGAGGTTGTAACTGCTTTTGCTGTGCCCAAGGATCAAATTAATGATACATCAATTCTTACAGTAACCAGACTCGGCTATGGTAAACGGACTCTACTAAGTAAATACCGGGTGACAAATCGTGGAGTACTAGGAGTGATTAACATGAAGGTTAAACCTAAGAATGGTAAGGTAGTAACCTCCATGCCTATACCAGTTGAGGCTGGTGACTCCAGTATATCTTTAATTAATTCAGTTGGCACTTTAATCAAAGTAGGTCTCAAAGGTATACGAACCATGGGTAGAAGTACCCAGGGAGTCAGGGTAATGAGAATGAGAGGGGAACAAAAATTGATGATGGCATCCTCAATCATTGATGAGGGTGATGTAAAATCGTTAGATGAAACTGACAAGTCGTTAGATGAAGAAGAAGTCGATAATGTCATGGGCGATATTGATGAATCTAATGAAATTAACGATTTAGATGAGGATGATACCGAGGATGAGGAATTCAGTGCAGAGGATATCCTGGCTGGATTAGAAGACGAATAAGTGTTATTTAAATTTAATCATATTTTTATCTTTGACGGATCAATATATCGATTCGAAGAGATTTAGTAAAAAATCCTCCGTATCTATGAAACCTTAACAATTTCCTTAGAGATCATTCCAGTATTCAGTAATAATTCTACATAATTCTGGATTTTCTGCTTATTTCCTTCATCTAAAATCGCTCTACCACTTAATTTCATGATTTCAAATGTGTCTAAGAAATATTTCAAATAAATAATTTTATTATTATCAAATTCAAATATCCATACTGCCTTTATCTCAAATTCTTCCTGAATGTTTATACCTCCAAGTGTATTCCATTTGCTTCCTTCAAGTGTTCCAGCCCAAAAGACTTTATTTTCTGATTCAGATAATGTTTCAGTTATCATCATTAGATCATTTTCACTTGAAAAGTTATATTCAATCATCTCTTTTAGGTGAAACTTATCTTTTACAATTATCCATGTTCCACTGGCTGTATGAAAGGTTTCAGCAAGAACTTCATCCGAAACAAATTGTGTTAGGAAATTATCAATTTCTGCGTGGTTTCTTGTGTTGAATAAAGTTATAAAATCTTTCACAATCTGAATATATTTGGACATCATTTGGATGACTCATTGAGTCAAGTAATAACAATGTTTACGCTTGCATGATCATAATCGTATATACTACAATCTTACCTGTTCAGCAGTTTTTGTTTAATGTCGCCATCCTCTTTCGAGTAACAAGAACCTCTTTTCTTGTGAAAACGTGCTTCCTTCCTACTCCTCCATCCACTGATTTCACAGGAGACAGGGTTTCCAGGTTTTTTGACACCGATGGATCATTTGATCCTAATGGATCAGCACCAGCGTATTTGATTTTATTAAATCAAATAAGACTTCTCATTATTGAGCCTTCGATGAAATCCACACTTTGCCGTATTGATTACAGGGCGGATCAGATCTAGTCTTACAAATATTAACTTATTTAGGTATAAATACTACTTATAGAACAACAGATTCACAATAATTGCTCTGTATATACGATTTTACTCATGCAAACGTTTGCGAATTTATTTCCAAGAAATATAAAATATCAAGCAGTTGGATAGAATTATCAACATACACTAACAATTAGCTATTATTTTTTCACGAGCGAATATGATCCTGCCGTAAGAATAAGAATCCTTAGAGTTTTAAATCCTTACTAAGAAAAAGTATCCAGATCTCCCCTTGCCTTTAACTCGATTGGTAAGAGACAATTGTATATAAAACGATTGACTGGTGTTTCTACATTATTCTCTTTACCTATTCTAACTATTGCACCGACTAAAAAATCCAATTCAGATGGACGTCCTTCCATAATATCTCTTTGCATAGATGTTGTTGAGTCTTCAGGTAGGGAATCGATGCCTTTCATCATACCATCGACAAGATTTTCAGGATGTTTAATTCCTAACTTTTGAGCAACATTAACTATTTCCGTAAAAGATTGCACCAAAATCTCTCTGGTTTCAGGTAATGATCTTATCACTCCTAATGGTGATCTAGTTATAGCAGCAACACCCATCCAAGCAGAAGCAAATATCATCTTTATCCACATAGCATCTAGAATGTCGTCATGTATTACAGAATTAATACCAGCATAAGTAAACAAATCCTTGAGTTCTTTAACACGATGACTAATAGGTTCCCCCATCTCACCTAATTCAATAGTTGGTGGGTAACCAACATGACGGATGTGACCCGGGTTAGCCTTAAAACTGAAGAGTCGGCATAAGCCGCCCAAAACATTTTTCTTCCCATGAACCTTAATTAATATAGAAGGAGCATCAACTCCGTTTTGCAGGGGAAGTATGATAGTTTGTTCATCCACCATTGGAATTATCGCTTGGGCAACTTCACTTACCTGAGGTGCTTTTACACATACAATTACGAGACTAGCTATTCCAACTTCATGAGGATTGTCCGTCACTTTTACTGGTTTAACAACAAAATCCCCATCGATGCTATCTACTTTCAAACCTTCAAGTTTCATAATCTTGAGAGTTTCTCCCCTGGCAATAAAAGTAACATCTAAACCTTTTTCTGCAAGACGACCACCAAAATAACCTCCAACTCCCCCAACTCCATAGACTACAATCTTCTTATCAGTCCACATTAAATTGTAATATAGATATGATTTTTTCAATGTTTTGATTACTAAAACTCCTCATTTATTGTTTGATTTTTTTTTATGACTAGAAGATTTAGACCAGTTCATTAATCTCAAAATACTACTGAATTACTCCCCACAAATTTTATTTATAAGAATGAAGAGAAATAAAGTAAGATATATTGCAAATAAAATTTTTTGCCTAATCCCCATGCATCGGATGCGTTTTCTTGATTTTCATCATTTTCTTGTGTTTTTTCATCATTTCATGTTTCGTATCCCCGGGATCCTCTGTTTCTCCACCATCCTTTTTGTAGATAAATTGATTTAGATACAATTCCTGATATTTTCCTTTGGTGAAAACCAATTCCTTGTGGGTTCCATCCTGAATGATTTTACCATTTTCTAGAACAATTATTCGATCTGCTTTTCTTATGGTTGACAATCGGTGGGCAATAATTATTGATGTACGATCGACCAGCAGTTTCTCCAATGCTTGTTGAATTCGTATCTCTGCGATTGGATCTAAAGAGGAAGTGGCCTCATCAAGTATAAGTACACTGGGATTTACAATTAGTGCCCGGGTAAATGAGATCAATTGTCGTTGACCCATGGATAACCGTTTACCACGTTCCCTCACAATTGTTTCATATTGTTCGGGAAGATCCATAATAAAGTCATGTATTCCAACCAATCGACAGGCGTCGTAAACCTCATCTATCAACACCTCGGGATTTCCATATTTGATATTATCTAGAATAGTTCCATTGAATAGAACTGGCTCTTGAGGCACAAAACCTATTATTTTTCTAAGACTTGAAAGTGACACATCCTTGATGTTCTGTCCATCAATGAAGATTTCACCTTGATCGACATCATAGAAACGCATGATCATTCTGATAAAGGTGGTTTTACCAGCCCCCGTGTGTCCGACCAGTGCTATTGATTTTTTTCCTTGAACACCCAAGCTAAGATCTTCAAAAATCGGCACCTTCTTATCATATGAAAAATTTACCTTGTCAAAAGCAATATCCCCATTTATAATTTTAATTTCTTTGGCATCCTTGCTATCTTCAACCTTGATTGGTTCATTCATGAATAAATAAATCCGTTCCATTGATGCTAATGCAGACTGGAAGACTGAATAAAACATGGACAGTGTGAAAATTGGACGAAAGAATCTCTGGATAAGTAACATAAATGCTGTTATTAAACCCACACTATACTTGGTATCACCAACTACTGCCGCCTGATAACCTGCGAACCATAATACGGCCATAATACCCACAGCTGCAATAATGGATATAAAGGGAAATATTAATGCAAACAGAGTCTGTGCTTTCATCGAAGCCTGGTAATTCTCTTTATTTACCTGATCAAATTGTCTTTGATTTTCTTTTTCCCTACCAAAAGTCTTGGATTCTTTTGCGCCGCTGATATTTTCACTCAAATTGGAAGTGACCTTAGCAATGGTCACCCTGGTTTTAGTTGCCACTCTTCTGACTGGTCCTCTGAAAAACCATGAAAGTAGCAATAGAAAGGGAATTATTAAAAAGCTGATGAGGGATAATTTGATATCCAAGTATAACATGAGTGCGACTATTCCAATCAATTCAAAACCACTGGCAATCACTTCAACTATGCCAGAACCTAGAAACTCACTAATCGTATCCACATCATTGGTCATCCTGCTGTTAATCTTTCCTGATTGACTGCGATCGAAGTATTCCTGGGATTGGTTTTGCAATTTATTAAACATGTCATTTCTTAATTGATAAACAGAAGATTGACCAACCTTGGCAATAATTACAATTCTGATGAATTGAATTACCCAGGTTAAGATATAGGCAATTACCATTACCAGCATAGAGGTTAATAAACCACTTCTATCATCATTTGCCAGATCTTCATCAAATACCTTTTCAATTAATAATAGGGGAATTAAGCTTATTACAGTTCCAATAACAATTAGTAAAATCGCAATCGAGATTAATTTCTTGTATTTTCGTAAGTAACTAAAAGTAAATCCCGCAAGGACTCGATCTGCAACCAGATCTTCACGTTTTTCCTTGTCATCTCTGCTCAAATGCATGTGAAATCCCATTATTTACTACCTCCTATAATCGTAGCAACCTCCAGCTTGATTTCAGGATCCTCCTGAGTACGATAAATCGCAGCATATAACCCATCTTTATCGATTAATTCTTCATGACTTCCCTGTTCTGCAATCATGCCATATTCTAAAACAATAATCCTTGTAGCATGTCTTAATGAAGATATTCTCTGAGTAATGATAATCGAGGTCCTATCCTTCAATATTTCTGCAAATGCTGCCTGAATTTCAGATTCTGTCTTTGCATCGACCGAACTTGTCGAATCATCCAAAATCAGTATCCGTGGATCAGTCAGTATGGTTCTAGCAATCGATATCCTCTGTTGTTGTCCTCCTGATAGGGTGATTCCGCGTTCACCTACAATTGTCTTGTATGTATCAGGAAAGGTCATTATAAAATCATGAGCTCTGGCTGCCTTAGCTGCTTGGATTATTTCCTCATCTACAGCGTCTGGTTTTCCAAACTTGATGTTTTCCTCAATAGAAGCTGAAAACAAGAATGTCTCCTGAGATACTATGCCAATTTGCTTTCTTAAAGGTTCGAGTTGCACTTCACGCACATCTGTACCATCAATTTTAACAGATCCTTCGACTGGATCGTAAAAGCGTGGTATCAGTTGAATAATCGAGCTCTTACCCGAACCAGTTGCGCCTAGTATGGCAATAGTTTCGCCTGCATTAATTTTAAGATTAACATCTCGCAGTATTGGATTTCCTTTCTGATACTCGAAATGAATGCCATCAAATTCAATATCTCCTTTGATTTCCAGTGCTTTTGCCCCTGGTAATTCTGCTAACTCAATTTCTGAATCCAGTAATTCATAAATTCTCTGACCAGATGCTTTTGATCTTTGATAAGTTGACAAAAACATTCCTAGCATATGTATGGGCATTCTTAATTGAAGCATGTAAAGGTTGAATTGGATGAGCTCGCCAGCTGTGAGAAAATTACTAGCATTCGCAGGTTGGGTTAGAATTTGTATCCCTCCATACCATAAGATGGCTACTGATCCCAAGGAAACGATTAGAACGTTTAGTGGCATGGTAAATCCCCTCACCTTGGCTTCTTTGATCTGCAGGTCCAGATATTCTTGGTTTAATTTCTGAAACTCTTTCTCTTCCCGATCCTCTTGCACAAAAGATCTAACAATATCCTTGGCAGAGATATTTTCCTGAATTTTATTCGAAATCTGACCGTAAAACTCTCTTCTGGCTCGAAACATAGGGGATACTCGATTTGCGTAGAATATCGATACAATTACTATTATTGGCAATAATACTAGAAAAATGGGAAAAAGTGAGGGCTGTATATACCAGATGGCAATAGCTATGCCAATCAGAGAAAATAAGGAGGATAAACCCGTACGCAGTCCAAATGACAGGTATTGTCGAATTACCTCAACATCACTGGTGGTACGGGCCATTAGCTGTCCAGTTTCGTTAACATCAAAGAAACGCATGGATTGGGCTTGAATCTTGTTGAACATTTTATTTCTTAGATCAAAAATTGTTTGCTGAGAACCTTTGACATTGGCCATTCTATTTACAAAACTTAACACTCCACTTAATATTGCCAGAACAACGATCCCAACTGCGTATAATGCCAAATTTGAAGAATCACCTCCTCCAATGACCTCATCAACAATTCGCTGGATTAACTCAGGTTGTAATAAATTTGTAAATGTCATGATTATCATAAAGACAATACTTATAGCGAAATAGCGTATATATGGTAAAATTTCTTTTAAAATTCTAAGATGTACCCGGATACGAGAGGATCCGGATTTTAATTCTGATACAGCCATATTACTTAAATTAATTATAAATATTTGATTTTTAATATAGAAGGATTAGGTACACTCACACTGTGAACTATTCTTAAAAAATATTTAATTAATTCATCGTAAACTATTAATTTCGAATTGTAACTATCCCAGGATTCTACAAATGGATTAAAAAGCGAAAATACTAATTGCATAAAAAAAATACTTAATAAATCCCGCGAATACTAAAAACAATTAACAGATAATCAATGAAGTAATGGGAATCGATCAACTCACCTAACATGGCATTTTTTGACTTTAGATTGCTGTATCTCATCGTCCATTGAACAAGAAATTTCATCAATTTAGACAACAGTTTGAAATAAGAGAAGTATTGTATGATATATTTGTAAACAATATAAATAATAATGATTGATTGATTGATTCTCTGAAAATAAAATAAATTCTTTAAATCTAAAAATATTTCCACTTATATATAGAAATAATTATTTGCTTTAATGTATTTATACTATATTTAATAAAGTTTATTCATATAAGATAGGGAATTATGTAATAATGAGTGAACCGGGAATTCTTTTTGTTGATGATGATGTTGAACTTACTACCAGTGTTCAAAATTTGCTATCTAACGAATTCTTGATTTATACAGAAAATGATCCCGAAAAAGCATTAAAAATAATTGATGACTTTGATATTGGTCTAGTAATTAGTGACTACTTCATGGAGGGGATATCAGGGATAGAGCTTTTAGCACAAATTCTCAAAATGAAACCCTTGATACGTAGAATACTAATCTCGGGAGATATGGATGTTAACATAGTCATGAAATCCATTAGTGTTTCCAAGATTCATAAATTATTAGTAAAACCGATCAAACTAGATGAATTAAGGACGGAGATAAACACACAATTAAGAATTTACAATTTAAAAATGAATTATCAAGATCAAGTAGACGGTTTGAAACAACATATAAAACGACCACATGAGCTATTTGAATTACAAACTAATGAACTATTATCAAATTTTAAACCAATTTGGAAAAATAAAGATATATCCAAATATTCAGCAAGATTAATTATTGGAGTTAATACAATAGTTAAATTCTCAAAAATGTTAATGGAAATATACGTAGAAGATCCAAATAAATATGTCAAAGGATTAGGGTATATTAAACAAAATTTGGAAGATTTAGCCGTTATTGCGGATCGCTACAAGCAATTTAATTTACAACTGTATGCTCAAATATTACGGATCTATTATTATTTATTAAGTAGCCAATTCCAAGAAGCAAAAAATGATTACACTGAATACCTAATTTTACTTGAATCGAATTACTCAATTTTTGAAAATCTATTGGATGAGTTAAACAAACCATCATTTTCAATTATGGGGGAGAATATTGAGGATGACATTGAACTAACTGCCAATATAATTGATGATCTACGCAAAGAAATGATAAAATTACTTGAATTTGATATCTCATCTCATATCAATCTTAATGTAAATTTCTTAAATTATAATCATTTAAGCAGTATCAAATTCAATTGTATAATAATTTTGAAAACTGATTTAGTTGTATTTTTGAAAAATAATTTATCCACTATTGATTCCATCGATCTTTATTCCAGTGTTAACATTTTACAAAACCTTTCATCAGAATTATTAAATAAAAGCCAGACAATGCAAACTGTTCATTTTAAGGGTGGAATCATATTAATCCAGACTTATAAAGCTTTGAAATACATACTAGTAGTATCTGAAAATACATTAGAAAGTCGTGTGAAATTAAGGAAATTTGTACACGAGACCATCGAAATTATAAAATCAATTCCAATTATCAGCATCCCGAATCTGTCTGATGTTAAGCATATCAACAAATTAGCAAAAGACATTTTTGCAATATAATTGATCTTGAAAATCAAAGAATTGAATAATTTAAGAGAATCAAAAGAGAAGATTAATCAATTAATTCGTGAATAATAGCAGACACGAAAGAGTTTCTATGTCCGAGCAAAGTTTAACCAGTATGGAGATAGAATACCTTGCGATTCTCTACGAATATCGAGAAAATGGATATAATCGAATAACAACAACTGAATTAGCGAGTAAAACTTTTGTAACCCTTGGTTCTATCTCTTCCAATCTGAAAAAACTTAGCACTAAAGTAATTGATGGAGAAAAGTTAATAAATTACATGAAGGGATATGGGGTCTCTCTAACTGAAACTGGATTGAAAACAGCAGGAAAAGTTATTCGGAGAAGAAGAATAGCTGAATGTTTCATACGACACCTGAATTACGATTTCTATGAGATACAAAACCAAATATATCAAGTTAGTCTCACAGATGATCTGGCAGACACGATCGCAGAAGATTATTTAAAATCCGCTGAAGATATCCGGTGCAGCCACGGTTATTTAATACCCAATAAAAATGGAATTTATCAATTTGAACAATTGAATCCTCTTCATTTATTTGAAATTGAAGCAAGGGTAAAAATTGTGAAGATACCTGAAAGCCCATTTTACTACATACCGAAATATTGTCCAGCAGAAATCAATTTTATAATAAATATATATAATAATAAATTGATCCCAGACAAAATTCTCGTAATTAAATCCAAAGACAATAAAACGGTAGGTATAGAAACGCAACTCGGTAAAATCAACATTCAGATAAAAGGACTTGCCGATCAGATTTATGTTATAAAAGAAGAATAGTTACTTCATAGGTAAATGCTTCTTAACGCTTCTATATCACCTGTTTTTTCAGCCTGAGGAGATTCAATAACAGATAGTTAAAATTTTATTCATAGAAATAAGAAATGACATACAATATCTAATTATTTCAATTAAAATTATTAAGTCTGCTTCGAAATAAAAAATCTTCCCCCCATAATGAAAGGTTTTTTCTCAAAATGCTTGAGCGTAATATAATTAAATCATATTCAATTTGATATTCTTGTAATAACAGAGTTCGCAATTATTTCAATTTAAACTGATTAATCATTTTTGATGAACTTTCAGCCTGTACAGTTAATTCATTGGCAGCAGATGACAATTCCTCAATCGTTGCTGTCATCTCTTCTGCCGCAGCAGCAACTTCTTCTGCTGAGGCAGCAGTTTCTTCAGAAACTGAAACCACATTAACCATCGCGGTTGATATCTTTTCAAATGATCTACCCAGTTTATCTGCGATCTCATTCGCTACATCTGCAATTTGAACTGCGGCGTCTTTTGATTGATCACTTAATTTCCTAACATTCTCTGCCACAACGGCAAAACCCCTGCCATAATCACCTGCTCTTGATGCTTCGATCCCAGCGTTTAAAGCCAGTATATTTGTTTGTAAGGCTATTTGCGATACTTCTTCTGTATTTGATTGGATTTTCTTGATAATTTCATCAACCATTGAATTAGTATCTTTGATATCCTGATTAACCTCTGCAATTAATTCTGTTTGACTTGTTGCACCATTACTCATTGCCTGAGAGGTGCTAGCAACTTCTTCAGAAGAAGCGTTTATTTCTTCAGCACCCGAGAGTAAGTCTTCTGATGTAGAATTCAATATGCCTGTAGATTCCTGTGTAGAGCTGACTACTGTCCGTACATTATCCAGTAATTTGGAATAAGCATTTCCAAGTATTCCAACTTCATCGCCTTTACTTTTTAATGCATCCAATCCCACTTCTTCTTCTTTCGTTAAAGTTAAATCACCTGAACTACCTTTTTCCATATTCTTAGATAGGGTGATTATTCCTCCAGCTAAATTATTGGAAATAAATGTCCCTACACCAAGAATAATTAGTGCCGCGACAACGGCGATAGCAGCCATGAAAATTAACGCTGCTTGAAATTGATCTTGAATTTCAAAAATGGGAGCCATAGCTTCTGAATCATAGATTTCAGCTAGATATACCCAACCCAGATCTAATGAAGCAGCAGTCGCCTTAACATCTCCAGTACGTTCATCTGTTTCAGTTGTAGTGGGGGAAAGTAACCAGGCGAAACCCATTACCAAAGTTCCTTGGTAATCTTTATATTCTCCAATGAATTGGCCATGTTTAATGGCGTTGTTAACACCATCAGTATTGACAACTGTACTAAATACTCCAGTACGTCCTGATTCAAATCTACTGGGTGTATATAGTTTTTTCGTACTAATTTGAACTAAGTACTGCTCACCAGTTGTATCAAAACCCAATTCCTCATAAATTGCGTCCTTCACTGTTCCATCATCGTTTTTAAAGACGAGAAACTCGTAAAGTCTATGCATATCGATTAGATATAAGAGTTGACCCAGATGTGCTGTTCCATCATCATCCATCATCTTATGGGATAAAATAATTTGGGAATTGAATATTGTTGCGGTTGAACTATCCATATTTGTTGTTGCATCTGTGATCAATGCACCAGTAGTCGGTGCATCTTTAATGAACGCAAGGTTGGTATCGAGTGTACCGGGATCATCAGCATCAGTTCCAAACTCTCCAATAATTTCATCGGTCATTTCCCAAACAAGTGTTTTTCCATCGGGCTTGACCAATATAATCCCTGCATATGCATCATAATTTACTAGAACGTCTGCAAAGAAATCGTCCATCATTGTTTCTGCAACAGTCACCTCTTGAGCTGATGAAGCAACATCTCCTATTATTATAATTTGATCTTGAAGTAGAAGGTTATCCGCTGCAAATTCAATGTCACCAATTCGCTCTGCAAACCACATATTTATTCGTTCGGCTTGTTGTATTCCCAGTAATTTTAACTTATCGTTAATCTCTGCGTCCAAGGCCGTAACTGCTGTCTCCTCTGTATCTTGATTTGATATAATTGAGTATCCACCAATTGCGAGCAGAGGTAGTAAACCCAATAATATCATCGGAAACAGTATTTTTGATCTTATTTTCATATTATTCCATGATATACCCATGTTAAATACGTATTATGTCCTCAAATTATATATGCGTTATTGAGTTTCAGACTTCATTCAAGTTTTCTAGGGTAAATCTAAGACTATTTTGGTCTGCCAAACTATTTAAATAATTCGAAAAATATTTAAGTTTCAAATTTTAATTTATAAAAAAGCCGCTTGAAAATTACTTTACATCCTTTTTGTTGAATCTTGTACTGTAAAGAAATATTACAAGGAATTATTTGACTATAACAGGACTCTCGAAAGCTCAGCTAATCGTTTAAACAATTAATTTACGCCAAAATATCTATCTACAATCCAAAAGATTCAAAATATGATTTTTTTGCCTATTTTGCTGCTGGAGCAAAAAATTGACAATAAGATAATGCAAATTTAGAGCTATTCATTCATGTCAAATTCTATCAAATGAGTAGATTCGATCCTTAGGCGAGTTAATTATTTTTATTTGATCGAAATTAATTTATCAGTTTATAATTCATTATATATGGGAAATTGAGAAATTACTTGACCTATGGCAACTATTGAAACAACTCTTGAATCTATTGCAAAAGATGGGACAAAAGCAATTTTATCCCATTATGGGGCAAAAGAGGGATATGACGAAGAACAAATCGAGATGTATTTCGATGTTCTTGATACCTTAAAAACAATATTGGAAGCGAAAGTTCGACCCTATTCATCTGAATGGGATCGAATCGGAGTAAAACTGGATAATGGCAAGGTTGAATTGCCTTTAAACATGGAAAAAGTACTATTAGAACTGATCAAGGAAAATGAATTATACACCTGGCATATTCCCCAAGAACATGGGGGATATGGATACTCGGTAACTTTTCAGTCGGCAATGAACGAATTATTGTGCCAGTACGATATGCCGTTGCAAATACTAGCTACGATCTCGTTTTCGGTAGTTGAACCTTTACTTGTCTATTATAAACCAGATTATGATCCGGTAATCAATGAATTCATGGAAGGAAAGAGGACCGGTTATGTTGCTTTTACCGAATCACAAGCAGGATCAAACTTGGAGAATGTAAAAGCAACCTCTGAATTAGATGGTGACGAGTATGTACTAAATGGTAATAAAATTTTCATTTCCAATGGTGGTTATGCCAATACTGGATTATTCCTTGCCAGAAACATGGTGGACAGGAAAGAAGAGGGAACCAATGTATTTTTGGTGGATAACCTGGATGGAATAACCACGGTAAGACTAGAGGAGAAATCCGGTATACATGCAAACCCAACAGCTGAATTACTCTTTGAAAATGTTCGAGTACCAAAAGAATACGTGATAGCGAAACCAGGACAGGGTTATCGAAGTGTGTTGGAACGACTAATGGGTATGCGTGTTGGAGTAACTTTTCAGGGAATTGGTTCAGTAACCCGGGCCATTGAACTATCAAAAGCCTATGCTGAAGAGAGAGTTCAATTTGGTAAAACAATAAATTCGTTCCCTGGAATCCGCCGGAAACTCGAAAATTTTGAAAGACAACTGCCTAGGATGAAAGCTTTTGGTTATCTCGCTGCTCATTCATTGCACCGATATTATCAAGGTTGGATACCAGCTGAAGTTGGTGCTACAGGGCCCTCATCAGAAAAAACAGCTGCTAATATGTTTCCAAGCGCGGTTAGGGTAGGACTTGCCCACTATTTTGTAAGTCAGGCGAAATTATTCACCTCTGAAATTACAAATTCCATTCTCTATGATGCCCAGCAGATATTTGGGGGTAACGGTTTTGTCAGCGAATATGAGGTAAACAAAATCTGTCGTGATGTTCGTGTCCTACCAGTATATGAGGGCACAAGTGAGATTCAAGAATTTTTGATTGGCAGGGCTCAGGAAGCCCTTAATTTATTACCTAAATTCAAAAAACTCTATCCTCAACTTGAAGGAGAACCAACCATGTATGAGAAGATTCTATTTGAGAGATTTCCGGATGTTAAAGATAAAATTTAGATCATAATATCTATAATCACATTAAAGATGAAATGAAGAAATTTAATGTGTCATTTGGTTAATACGGTAAATTATATCATTATAACTTATTTTTATATTCGTTTGTAGATGTTTCTCCGGTGTCCGACTCGTATTACCAGGACAATTAGAATATCATCCTTAATATCAAGGATAACTCGATACTGATCCACTTTTAACCGATAGTATTTGGTTCCTGTGATCTTTTTCACAAAGTGATAGGGTCGTATCTTGATTCTATCTAATGCTTCAACAATATTTTCCGCGATATTCTTGTCAAGTTTCTTTAACTCCTTTACAGCTCTTTGACTATATTGGACGGAATAACTCAAATATTAAGCTCCAT
>CAZRLL010000043.1:0-21424 GCA_964600735.1 uncultured archaeon | reverse complement strand
AGATATTGGATTGATCGCATAAATCAAAGATGCCAATAGTCCAGCTTCTTTTCTATTCTGAGATTTTCCAATTTCATACAAAAAATAAGGGATACATGCGTCGGCTATGGCTTGAGGTAATTTAATTGCGATTCTTAAAAGTAAATCACTCTCTGTTCCCACGAATAATACCATTAAAGCACTTAGATAGGGATAAATCGGCATCTGATTGTAATGAATGTCATTATAGATTCCTTTTCCTTCCGAGAGTGCAACCGCAATGGGTATTCGATATTGCTTGTAATCAGCATCGTAGAAGGTTACAGAAGTAAAAAGAATTCGTAATAATAACCCTATGCCCCAAATCCAATATCGCTTTTTGTCCCAAAAATCTAAAGAATTAAATTGAGAGTTTTTAAAATGAGGACTAATAACGTCTCTCACTAAAATTCCTATCACAAATATCTATTTATCTTTTGCAACTGGATCATAGATTATCGCAACAAATACTGAAAGTACTTGAATACATTATTAAAAAGTCCTAAAAGCAAAGAATTAAACACATTAACCATTTGTTAATATTAGGAATAATCGAAAATGAGTACTGATCTCTTACCTGCTGATAAACAATGTTTAGATTTGTTTGAAAAAATGATTGGTAGAAAAATAACTCCCTTAGTAGGAGATATGGAGGAATATCAACCATCCTATTCGGTTAAACAGAATAGAATTGTACTACTAAATTTAAATCGTTGCTCTTTAAATACATTACCAGATTCTATCGGCAATCTTGATAATTTAAAAAGGCTTTACCTCTCAGAGAATTTGCTAGAAACCATTCCAAATTCAATTGGCAATCTATTAGCTCTAAGAGATCTCTATTTGGGTGGAAACAAATTAACTATATTACCTGAATCAATTGGTGATTTGAATAATCTTATTGAACTAAATTTAGTCGATAATCAGTTAACCGATTTACCAGAAACAATTGGCAATTTATCGAATTTAAAAGAATTATATGTGGGTGAGAACAAATTGACATCCTTACCAGAATCTATTGGAAAATTGAAAAATATGACCGATTTAAGTTTGGTAAGGAATCAACTAAACCAATTGCCAGGTAGTTTGGGAGATCTTCAAAGTTTAGTATACCTAAATATGGAAGATAATAATTTGGAAGTCATACCAGATTCTTTGGTAAAAATTAAATCGCTTGAGAAAATAAAAATTGGTGGAAATTCCATCGAAACAATTCCTTATAAGCTATTGGAGTTAATAAAAAATTAATCGGAAGAGACTTAAAAAATAATTGATCACAAATCAACGATTAAACACATCTTTATATTATTGGCTTCTAATATTTGTGATTCCAATCTTTGCATCACGACGGATATGCCATATAGGATCTTGATCAGCAATTTTCTGAAGAATATTGACTAGCTTATCACTATCTTTTAAGCCTGAGATAAATTCACCCGAGGTGATCGCAGATAGAGCAGATTGTCTTGAGGATTTGTCTCCATCAAATACTTCATGTTCCAAAATTCTAAAAATCACTGGCTTGTTTCCATAATATTTCATTATTGAAAGGATTTTATTTTTCCCCAGTTCATTCTCATAAGCCTTAATTATTGTTGATACTGGAAGTAAGTTCTTTGCATGATATTCTAAAGCAGTTAACGTTACATTGAGATCAGGATGACAAATATACTGATAGTGATCGAATTTACCGTTACATAATACCAGACCCTTTAGTATCCCTTCCATCATTTCGATTTTAGACGTATCATGGAGTAAATCCACTAAGTAGTCACAATCCTCGGCAATCCCAAGTGCAATTTTAGCTTGAACTGACCCGGTCATCTTTCGCAAATATTGAATTTGTTTTGCATAACCTAATCCACGAATGACTTGTGTTCGTATTAACACTTCTGAATTATTCAAACTTTCTAGAAATTTTATGAGAAAATCACCATCTGGATGAATTCCCGATCGAAAAATAGCATTGAGTAATATACTCACTGCATGCTTAAGTTTTTGTGATGAACTAGATTCAAGTATTCTATAGGATTTATCTAACCAGAACTTCACCTCTGCATTTGTACAATTGTTAATTTGAACCGTAACTGATCGTATAACGTCGATTAGTATCATATCATCTTCAGGATAAATTTCCTTAAAAAATGAAATTAGTTCTTTGATTACATTTTGATGTCTTATCCTTCCTAATGACTTAGCAACGTATTTTCTAACCTGAATTGATGGATCATTTCTCAGCTTTACAACATGGGCTAAAGTTTCTGAGATCCCAATTTGCCCCAAACTCCATATTCCTGTTCGGCGAAGTTCATCATTTGGATCCTCAAGAATTTGTATTAGAAATTCTATTGCTTCTGGATCTCCTTGTTTTCCCAGGGACTCTGCACACTCATTTCGTAGGATTATTCTTTCCTTTGTATCAAGCATTACTTTTGCCAAGTGTTTAGTTGAGCTCCAATCACCCAGTTTTGCAAGTTTATCGGGAACATATCTTCGTATATTGATGTCTTTTTCATTATACAATTGGTCAATCAATTTCTCCAATGAGTATCGTGTCATGATATTATCACAAAATGGGAAATCAGTTTCACTGAACCAATTCGTTTGGAAGTTCTTCAATTGTTCTCTTAATCATCAACTTTGGTATTTTTTCATAAATCAACGGTATCTCAAATATAACTGATTTCAATCAAAATTAATATCAATTTATTTATTTAATAAATTTCTGATTAGGTAAAAAGATTGAAAATTTATGAAGGCAAATATTTCAATTTGAAATAAAATAATTGTATAGCAGATCATATCAGATAATTGAAGACCTCGACCCAAATGATATTTTCATGAAAATTAACAATATTTTCGCGCCGGAATATGTACGATTACCTCAGTTCATTGCACTAATACCTTATTAATCAAAATGTTGTATATTATATTATGGCAACACAACTTTCCTCAACCTCATCATCCTTCCGATTAACACTCAACTTTAGATTTTTGAAAAATTTTTTCAAAAGATTAAGGACAACAAAAAATCATAAAGTAGATGCTAGCAGATATTCTAATGAAATCATAAAAGCAAAAGCTCAACATGAAATTCAAAAGGCAAATGCTTACATGTATTCAATGTTTGCTACTATAAGATAAAAATCTACATTAAATTTATCAAAATCAAAATACGAAAAATAGAATATCTTTTTAACTTTTTAAATACAAAAACACATTTTCATCGATTTTAAAACAAACCGGGCTGCTATTTATTATGAGGATACACTAAATTATTTTTAGTATATTATGAAAAATTACAATTTTGGTTTTTTTAGAATTCCTTCAGCTATATCAACAAATATGGCATATACATCATCAGGTGCATTATCACGAACCATTTTTAAGAAATTGACCTGTTCATAAGGATTAATCGCAAGAAAAAGGTGCTTGGCATAGTAAGCCATTAAATCTGATGAGGTGATTCTGAGAAATTTCATATGTATTTCTACAATCTCATTGTCACTAAGCTCTTTCCATAACTCTGGCATAGCTTTTAATTCCTCTTTTTGTAAGTGGATCATAAAATCAGCAACGAAATCATTCAATGTCTGAAGAAATGGAACATTCTTTTCAACTCGTTCAGCTGGGGAAAGGTCTTTTATCAAATCAATTTCTTTTTGGATTGCATCCATTGATAGTAATATTCCGTTATGCTCTTCTTTTAAACCATTATATACTCCTGCATTTGCGATTTCAAGTAAGGGCATCACAAAGGCATCTTCTCCTTCTGCATGGAGATGAAGTAATTTCCATAATGAATGTAATTCTAAAACAAATTCATTGAATTTCTCAATATCAGCAAAATCTAGACGTCCCCCATGCATTTGTAACTGGGAGAGTGCACTCCGTAATGCTTTATGAGTATGATAGAAAATATCAATCCTCTGTTTTTCACTCACAACTCGGTTAAATCTTAATTACTTTTTAATATTCCCTATACAAAGAATAGCACTTGATATTAAAAGTATCATCGGTGCAAGTAAAGCATTTACCAAATAATTAGATGTAATTTCACTAAGGACCTTAAATTCACCAATATGAAGTTTACAAAACTAGATGATTACTTCGATCAAGAAGTAAAAAGAATACTGCACTTCCTAAATATAGGAGCATGACCATAAATGCAGTAGGAAATTTCTTCCAGTGTTCTTTGTCTTTAATTATTTCAAAAAACCAATACGATGACAAGCCAAGGATTATTTCAGGGATGATAATGTACAGTGCGAGATGGTTTATTGTGGAAACATTTTGAGCCTTCCATGCATCTAATCTCCAAAGAGTCATTTCAGAGATCCCGAATATCAATAATGATGATATCACAATGGTAGAATAGGTGATAAGATTGGAATATCGACTGCCAATTTGCATTCCAGAATATATCAACAAGAAAATGCCAATCGCCCACATACCTGCCATATAAACAGATACAGTGCCAATTTTTGAAACTGTATCATCTGGAAAGACCAATACGTCAAGCTCTTTTGATAAAAACCAATCTGGGAATATTTGCAAGAGACTGAGAATAAATGAAAAGAGCCATATATTAATCCAATTTGAATAATCTTTCAGGTATCCTACAACGGGAATGATTACATTGTAGGTGCCTACTAGAAATAAGATTTTTATCCCGTTTTCACTAAACGGTAGAATTATTACTCCTAGACATAATATAGCAAACATAGAATGTATGAATACAAAATCTAACTCCTCTCGAGTAATTTTCTCATCCATAATTTAGTCTCCTCTAAATTGTAAATTAAAATCTAATGCGAATTAGCTGTTATAATCACTGAATTTATGCGAATATGGTGATATTACTCTATATTCATTTAAATTGAAGGAGAGTAAGGGATAATATCTTATCAGTCAGTGATTCGGAACTTTATTATGTAATATTTGTTTTTCCAAATCATCAATCTTTTCAGATATTTTGTCTCTAGAATGCTTTAGCTTATCAATTAGCAATTTTTGGTAAAATGTATTTTGTTTTTTGGATAATGCATCAAGGCTAATAAACTCTTCATCTAACATATCATTAAGCAATAAAGGAAGAATCATAAAGTCATGTTGGAGGACAGGGAATCATTTAGCTAGACAAATGACATGAAAAAGAAGCTCAACAAATATCGTGAAGTTTACTCAAATTTTATCAAAATAAATAATGAAATAAAGCCAATTTAGATGGTTATTATTTTTTTTACTCGAAATTGGTGAAATCTTATCAGTTTATCAATTAATTATGAAAATTGTACACTAAAAACAATGGAAAAAGAAAACACGTATTTTAACCCTTAGTCGTTCATATGAATATATTCAGGCAAAATGATTATGATTATCAATCACAAATTTTAAATATTTAATAGAGATATTTGTTTACTTAGAAAGGTTACGTTAAGTTGTGTTCTAATGAGAAGAGATCAGCCAAATTTGGAAAAACGATTGCGTGAAAGAAACAAAGAATTAAACTGCTTGCACACAATTACCAAAATTTCAGAAGATCACCGAGATTCGAATTTAAAGATACTTTTACAGGAAATAGTCAATATATTACCTCAATCATGGCAATATCCCGAAATTACCGGTGCAAGAATTCGATACAACGACATCGATTATTCAACGGAGGATTACAAATCATCGACTTGGTGTCAGAAGGCTAATATTCCTTTAACTAGAAAGTCTGGATTTGTGGAAGTATCATATTTTGAAAGAAGAAAATCAGAATTAGAGGGACCTTTTCTTCGAGAAGAGAGAAATCTAATAAATACAATTGCTGAACGATTAGGTTCACTAATAAAAAATAAAGAAGCTGACGAAAAATTAGTAGAGAGCGAAGCAAAATTTAGAGCGTTTTTTGAAAAATCCGTTGATGCGATGGCTATTGTAACAGTGGATGGGACAATTCTCGAGATAAATCAAGCTGGATGCGACATTTTTGGATATACTAAAGAGGAGATAATGAAAATCAAAACATTAGATTTATATTACGATCCAAATATTCGACATAAATTCCAGCAAGAGCTGGAAGAGACTGGAAAATATCAGAATGAGGATATTATATATGTTCGGAAAGATGGTAAAATAATCAATACATTATGTTCAACCACGAATGTGTATGATTCAAATCGTACTGTAATAGTATATTACAGTATAATTCGTGATGTCACTGAACAAAAATATGCAGAAGAGCAATTAAAAGAAAGCGAGAGGATGTTTCGTAATGCAATAGTAGATTCACCACTGCCAGTTATGTTGCATGCAGAAGACGGGGAAGTAATCGTAATAAGCAAAGTCTGGACTGAATTAACCGGATATACAATCGAAGATATTCCAACCATCGAAGATTGGACTGAAAGAGTATATGGTGATCGAAAAGATAAGATCAATAAAATCATTGCTAACCAATTTAATTCACTTCAAGGGGAAAATATTGGAGAATTTACGATCACATGCAAAGACAAATCGCAATTAATCTGGGATTTTAATTCATCGCCACTTGGTAAATTACCCGATGGCAGAAAATTATTAAAAAAAGTAGCAGTCGATATTACTGAACGCAAAAAAACGGAAGCTGAAGTAATAATTGCAAAGGAAGAACTGAGAGTAAGTGAAGAGAGATTTCGAACATTAGCCGAAACATCACAAGTAGGAATTTACCAAACGGATATTGAAGGAAAATGTTTATATGTGAATAAGCAGTGGAGTAAATTTTCTGGACTTAATTTCGATGACGCTTTGGGAACTGACTGGGTGAATGCATTACACCCAGAGGATAAAGATTTTATTTTTTCTAAATGGAATCAATTCGTTAAATATGGAAAAAAGTTTGCGCATGAATATCGATTCGTCACATCTGAAGGAAAAGTCACATGGATACTTGGTGAAGCAACAACAATAAGTAATGACAATAATGAAATTGTTGGATATATGGGTACAGTAACCGATTTAACAGAACAAAAAGAGGCAGAAGCAGAAAGAATTAAATTTGAGGCAAAAATTCTACAGTCACAAAAATTGGACAGTCTAGGTTTATTAGCTGGAGGAATTGCTCATGATTTCAATAATTATCTCATGGGTATAATAGGCAATAGCAGTCTAGCCTTACACGAAATTTCCCCCTCTGCACAATACCGAGATTTGATAGAGGAGATAGAAATGATCGCAACTAAGGCAACAAGTTTGACAAATCAAATGTTAGCCTATGCAGGTAAGGGAAAATATGATATTAGCGTGATTGATTTGTCAACACTTGTTCAAAGTATGTTCCCTCTACTACGAGTATCAATCGAAAATGCTGTTGATTTAGTGTTAAAACTCTCAAATGAGGTTATTCCAGTTGAAGTGGATAAGAGACAATTTGAACAATTGCTAGTTAATCTCGTAATTAACTCCTCAGAAGCCATAAAAAAACATGGTAAGATAACTATAGGGACAGGCAAAACAAAGATAGATAGTGAATATTTAACCAAGCATATCCATTTCGGTGAGCTTATTGAAGGGGAATACAGCTATATATCAGTTGAAGATGATGGAATTGGTATAAAAATTGAGGACTTCGAAAAAATATTCGATCCTTTTTATTCCACGAAATTTACAGGAAGAGGACTAGGATTATCAGTTGTCTATGCCGTGGTTAAAGGACATAAAGCTGCTATTGAAGTAAAATCTAATGAAAATAACGGTACAACCATGAAAGTTTATTTTCATATCAGTCCGAAACCAATAGATAAAAGCAATAATGAGACGAAGAAGACGGAAGTGAATTTTCACTCCACGAGTCAAACAATCCTAATTGTCGACGATGAAGATGAAGTAAGAAAAATCGCCAAAAGAATGTTAGAAAAATTGAATTACCAAACTTTAGTAGCTTCTAACGGGAGAGAAGCTGTAGATATTGTCAAAACTAATCCTGATATTGATCTCGTATTAATGGATCTGACCATGCCTGAGTTGGGTGGAGGAGAAGCAATGATAGAAATAAAAAAGATCAATGAAGATATTCCAGTGATTTTATCAAGTGGATACAGTGAAGAAGAATTGTCCAAAATGGAAAGTAAGCAAAAAATTGCTGGATTTATTCAAAAACCCTATAAATTTCAACAATTAGCAGAAATATTACAAAATACCTTGGCATTAAATATTGTGAATTCACATTATCTAGTAAAAGATAAAAACGAATAAATTAATTTTTGAGGTTTTTTTATTCCTAAAACAAATACACGTATCAATTTCGATCGATTTGAATTTATAATGAACTAGATTTTATCAATTGATGCATGTTGTTGAACAGAATAAAATTCTCACTCGAAAATTTCTTGATGCATTTTCAAACAAAGATTTTGCGAGGCTTAAAGAATTAATCCATCCCAAGTATTCAGTATCTAGACGTACCAGGGAAACATTTGCAAATATTCGAGAAGAACTACCTTATTTTAAAACGGATACGTCGAATGAAGCAATTTCAGTTATTGAAAGAGCAAAAATGTTACATTCTGGATTCTCAGAATTTAATGTAATAATTGTTAAGATGATTGCTGCAGGACAACAAGTATGGGTTGACGCAGATGTTGAAGGTGTGCATACCGGAAATATATTTGGGATTCACCCCACTTATAAAAAAATTAAATATCGAGCGCATTATCTTTACGAAATTAAAGACGGAAAAATCATCGAAGCAGATTGGTTATATGATAACCTCAATTTACTCAAACAACTGGGTCGATCAATTTTATTGGAAAATAATGAGGAACGGGTTTCTGAATATCTCTCTCTTCTGTCAAAAATGGGCTTGCTAGGTCATGTTGCTTCAATTTTAGACTGACCCAAATCGTTTTTCGATTGATTTATTGACATTACCAACATCCAAATTCCTGTAACCAACATTATCAATCCCACTATTATCGTAATAATTGACCTGAAGGTCAAATTATAAAAAGGAACTTTTTTTCTAATTAGTCAATCTTATGATCTCTTCTTTTCGGTCTTTCTTGGGAGGAATAGCGTTTTTCATTCCAAGGATCCACTCTTTGATGATAATACTTGATTACCCTTTCACTAGTAATTTTCTAACAAAAAGAAACTTACATGATGGTTAGATTAATCTTTTAAACTATTGACACTTCAGAATTCAAGTTTGCAATTGAGAAGATATTATAGAATAAATCCCAAGATTGGTCCTTTAATAATCTGGTTTATTTGAAATTTTACGATATCAAAGCTTCTGAAAGTTTCATCTTTCCTGCTGCAATTGGTTGAGCAAAAAAGATACCCTCATGAATTTGTTTCATGATAATGTCTATCTTACGTGAGGTTTCCTCATTATAATAAGATTCATCACAATTTTCACATATCCATGCTGGGACTTCGGATAGTATTACAACTTGTTCCTTTACTTTTGCCATAAATTCAGTCTGACCTTCTTCTAATTTTCCTTTGCAAAAGCTACAAATATCAGGCTTCATCTATTTCACCTCTTCTTACACGGTAATTAACCCATTTAGATTCATCTGGGCTATAAACCGTAATTAATCTAACGTGATCCTCACAAATACCAATAACGAGATGTAAATGATCACCCTGATATTGACCTAAAATAAGTTGGGAGGGACACGGGAAATCATCTTTATAATTTTCGATTAATTCACCATCTTTAATCAATTGCTTTACCACTTCATTCTTAATATTTTTCTCAAATAATCTAATCTGAGCGTGATTGCTAACTATTAAGCTTCCATCACGTAGAAGCACGCGTTTTATGTTAATGAAAGAATCAACTTTCACTATTTAAAAATTAGTCTTACCATTATTTGAAACCAATCTCTTTGTACATTAAAAATGATGAATTTCTGTAATAAATTAAGCAACTTATCTTCACTTGGCAGTGGGAATAGATATTTCGTAGCAAGAAGGCTGTTTGCTGATTTTTCAGTCATTAATTCTTGTAACAAGGCACTTGGGATTTCGATTGCAGTTAATACAAACTTCGAATAGTCAAAAATGTCGATGAAGTCATTTCGAACCAATTGACCTCGTTGTAGTGCACGAGAATCTATAAGGGCGTATGCTTGTTAAATATGAGGTCTCATTCCATAATTTGAAACAACTTCCCTAAGAGAAACTAATCTCTGTGTGTTCCCTTCTTTTATTCCTGGTCCGATATTGATCACACCCAGTAAATATATAGTTTGCGAAGATATTCAATATCCTGACCCTACCTCACTTATTTGATTAGGGCATATGAAAATATGATAATTATTTTTATCTTAATCTATTTTATGATCTCTTCGTTTTGGTCTTTCCTGTGAGGAATAGCGTTCTTCTTGCCATGGATCAGCTCTTTGATGGTAAAAATTTTGTTCCCAATATCCTCTCTCCCATTCTTTAGTGAATGTCATCTTTTTCAGCCACTTTACAGATTTCCAGAGATAAAGTTGAGGAACAAGAGATCTCAGAGGTCCTCCATGATCAGGTGTTAGTGGTTTCCCTTTGTGTTCATACGCTAGCATTACATCATTTTCAAGTAAATAGCCTTCAGTTAAAGGGAGAGCTGAAGTATATCCAGAATCAGCTTCAAAAGTAACATATCTGGCCTCTGGTAGTGGTTTTACTATTTCAAGTATTGTTTTGAAGGCTACACCGGTGAATTTGTGGTCGTAAGTTGACCAGGTGGTTACACAGTGCAAATCAGAAACTTGTTCCATTGTTGGTAATTGTGTAAATTCCTCCCAAGACCAAGTTTTAGGGTTTTCTACCAATCCACCAACTGTAATATCCCAATTTATTCCATCAAATATTGGGATCTTTTCTGCAGAATATATGGGCCAACGTTTTGATATATGTTGTCCAGGAGGTAGTCTTTCTCTTTTTTCCTTTTGGATTAGGGGAGGAAATTCTTCAACTGGTGGAGAAATTGGTTTATTTGATTCCTTCTTTGAAAATAATTTCATTTAATTCTAATTCAATTACATTATTATTACTTATATAACCTCGTTTTGAGGATTTTTACAAAATCGTTTGTTAAATTGATAATTATTGATTTCGATTTCGACTGACCTTAGCGAATTAGGAAGCCATAATAGTGGTAACATTGTTTTTGTAAAAAAAATGAGAACAATTCTCCTTAAAAATATCTGAGAATTGAATAACATAATAAACATGGGTTCCATTGTCCAACTGCACCTATGAGCAGAAAACTTGATTTTGATCATGCATTCAAAGTTCTAATTTTAGGAGATCCAGCTGTAGGTAAGTCTTCCATTGTCCAGAGATTTGTTCATGGCAAATTTTCTGCAGATTATTTAATGACAATAGGGATGGAACCCTATAGTCGTTATGAGACTATCAGAGAAAAACGCATTTGCTACGCAATCTGGGATATCGCCGGTTCTGATAATTTCAAGGTTATGCAATCAATTTACTTTCAAGGTGCCGTGGGTTCTATTCTTGTATTCGATATAACCCGAAGAGAATCATTTGATAATATCGATAAATGGATCAGCGATGCAAGAAAAAATGCACCACAACAACTGAGTATACTAGTCGGCAATAAAAATGATCTTGATAATCAGAGACAGATTACCCAAGAAGAAGGATTCGAGAAAGTAAAAAAATTAAAATTTATTAATTATATTGAAACATCTGCTTTAACTGGAGAAAATGTTGCTCCGGGTATAAATTTCCTAGGGACAAAGTTGTTGGATAAGTATGGGTCAACGTAGTATGTAACCAAACTTGAGAGAATATTACCATATAGAAATTATATTCTCCTCTAGTGCTAGAACAAATTTATTGAAAAAAATCAAAATAATAATAATATAATCGTTTAATAATGTAAAACCATCTTATTGATTAACTAAAATAATGAGGCTTAAATATTTTGCAATTAAAATAATGTGATTAGGTTTGTTCGGAGAGAGTGGTTATGTCAGATCAAAAAGTTGTAAATCGGCAATTTGAACTGAATTTCTTGAACCAAACGTATAAACTTGTTGGTTTCAAGTGTGTGCTACTCTACGGTCGTAGAAGAATTGGTAAAACCGAATTAATTAAAGAATTTATAAAAGACAAGCAAGGAATTTATTTTTTATGCTCTAAAAGAAGTGTAGAAGAAAACATTACAGAATTCATACATTCAGGTGAACAGTCTGGACTACCGAAAATTGACGCAAAAAATTTTCGGGAATATTTCCAAAAATTAAAAAGTAAAATTGATCGTAAAATCATCATATTTGATGAATTTCAACATTTATTCAAAGAAGATCCCTCCATATTGTATGACTTTCAATACGTAATGGATGAGATTTTAGCTTATACTGAAACAATGATCATACTTGGTGCATCAGCATTTGAGATGTTTCGCTATATAGGTTTTGATGATTCATCTCCGCTTTTCGGACGGTTTTTACAGAGATTAAGATTAAAAGAGCTTAAAATTCAACAGATAATTAACCTTCACCCAAAAAAGTCGTTCAATGATATTGTCAAAATTTATGCTGCAATTGGTGGAGTTCCCTTCTATCATCAATTCTTTCAAGACACTAACTTTGTGACTAATATTATTGCTACTTTTTTTAATACTGGACACATTCTCAATCACGAAGTTGAATATCTTCTAAGCACAGAATTTAAAGAAATGTCGCATCCCCTAAGTATATTACATGCTATTGGATTAGGCAATACAACCACCCCCAAAATTGCTGAGTATACTGGAATGAGTTCAAACGTACTCAAAAAATGGTTGTCAAAATTAATTGCATCTGAAATTGTTCAAAAAATTGTTCCGGTCGATCACTCACCAAAATCCAAAGTGTGTAAATATATTATCATCGATAATTCTTTTAGATTTTGGTTTAATTTTGTCGATCCACTAAAATCTTTTATCGAGCTAGGATCACTGGAGAAACCATTAAATTTTTTCCGTGAAAATTATCCTATTTATTTAGCTTATACAATTGAAAATTTGGTATGCGATCTTCTTAAGAAATCTTTCCCAATAATCGGAAAATGGTGGAATAAAGAAATTGAAATTGATTTGATAGGTATCAATCACACGAAAAAAGAGATTATTTATTGCGATATAAACTGGGAAAATGGTCTTCCATCAAAAGATATCCTTGATGGATTAAAACGTCGAAGTGAAAATTTTAAAAAGAATCAAAAATATAAAACAAAATATCTCATTGTCAGTCCCCAAAAGGCTGAAAATTCGGATATGAGTGAAGAAGTTTTATTTTGGGATATGAAATATTTACAAGAATTAGTAACTGGTAAGAAATTGTAATAAAACCGAAAATTATCTACTTCCAAACCATTAAATATCGTGAAATACACTGTAGTGATATTGAAGGACGTTAAAAATCGTGGTATATGACATAATTAATCGAACTATTCAAACCACTGTAAAGAGCGTACCCGCAACAGATGGGGCTGGTGTGCGTCTGAAAAGGGTATTTGGAAACCTTAGAGGGATGAATTTAGATCCATTTTTACTACTTGATGATATTCATTCTGATGATCCTAAAGACTATAGTGCAGGATTCCCATGGCATCCCCACCGAGGTATTGAAACAGTAACCTATTTTTTACATGGCGAAGGTCAACATGAAGATAGCCTTGGTAATAAGGGGATTATCCGTGCTGGAGAAATTCAATGGATGACTGCTGGGAGTGGAATTATTCATCAGGAAATGCCATTACAGAAAGATGGACTTTTACGTGGATTCCAACTATGGGTAAACTTACCCAGCTCTCACAAAATGATGCGACCCAGATATCAGGATATTAAAAAATCAGAAATACCAGCAATAAAAATTGATGATGATGTGCAAGTCAAAATCCTCGCAGGTCAGTTTAATGGCATTTCTGGACCTGTTCAAGATATTATTACCGATCCATCATATCTCGATTTTTCCATGCAATCTGAAACAGAATTTTCTTATCAAATTAACCCTAATCATACAGTGATAGCTTATGTTCTCGAAGGTAACGCATTTTTTGATCATAATAAACAAAATTTAGTAACAAATGATCACCTTGTGGTCTTTAATCCAGGTGATCAGATTAATATTTCAACTGATAATGATCACGCAAGGTTCCTACTAATGTCTGGGAAACCAATAAAAGAACCAGTCGCCTGGTATGGGCCTGTAGTCATGAATACTCGAGAAGAAGTTGTGAACGCTTTTGAAGAGATGAATAATGATGCCTTTATTAAACACAAGTATAAAAATTAAGAAAAAATTTTCGCTAATTCATTTGTTGTTTATTTTTTAATTCTATTTGGTTTGACATACTGATTATTAATTTGGGATAATATTAGGTTTCACTATTATTTCGTATAGTTGTGGTTATCCGCAAAATAAATATATGCGAAAATGGTTTCAATCCCTCATGGTTACCTTTATATCAACAAAATAAAAAATTCAATTGATATATAATTGAATGAACCTGAAGAGCTTCAACTAGGACGATTTGATCTTTGTCTCGATATCAAAGATATTAACAAATCATATGAATTTTATAAAAAAATGGGATTTAAAGAAGAGGAAGGTAATCTCGAAGAAAATTGGATGGTCTTATCACATGGAAACTTAAGGTTGGGACTGTATCAAGGCCATATTGAGGATAAAAGCATTACTTTGAATTTTCGGGGTGGAAATGTGGGATCAATTACGAGTAGGCTAAAAGAAATGGGTTACGAATTCACAAAAGAAAAGTCTAATGATGATGGGAGTGGAAGTGCTGTTCTTTTTGATCAAGATGGATATTCAATCTTTTTTGATACTGCACTACCTGAGCTTGATCTCATTGAGGAGATGAATAAAAATCCTGAAATGTTTTCTCTCGAAGATGCAGAACTTAAATTAGGAATAACTGATGTGTGTTTAGATGTATCAAATATTGCACATTCTGTAGATTTTTTTGAAAGATTGGGATTAACGCCTGTAAATGGAAATTTAGATGAAGGATGGGTTGTCTTAAGTCATAATAATTTGCGTCTAGCCCTCTTCAAAGGCGAGGATAACAATCTTACCATTAATTTTAGAGGAGGTGATGTATATGAAATTACTGAAGAATTAAAACATAGGGGTTTCCAATTTCAAAATGATGCAAAAGAAGAAGAAGACGGTAGTGTAGGATCAAGTTTGTATGATCCTGATGGTTATTATATCCAATTCAGCACCCATCCTTCAGAGCATGATCATTATAAAAACAGTTTTTGATTACTAAAAGAAGTATCATAATCCCAATTCCTAGATCCAAATCAATTATCGGCCAAACCTAGCTTCGATTTCATCTAAAAATTTCTCCCACCGATTAGGAAAAATCTCCTTACCTAGTGTGTTGATTAATTCTTCTTTCAATTGAAGTTTCAATGTGACTTGTCGGCCTATGCGAACGGGATTGATTAGCTCATCATCTATTATTCGCTTGATGTGCCAATGGAAATTTGACGGAGAACGCTTTAATCTAGAAGCAACTTCTTTAATAGATAAATTTTGATGTTCAGGATCTTGAGCTAAAAACAAAAGAATTTCCCTTGGAACCGACTTTCGTAAATTGTTAATTATTGTTTTTACTTCATTGATCCGATCCTGCCAACTGATATCAAAAAATAGTTTACGGCCCCTATGACGGACACTTACAATTTTTTCATTTTTTTCTAACTGATGTAAATGGTACTCCACAACTCCAATCTGACGTCCTGCAAGATTTAAAATTGCCCTAAAATGAACACCCGGATTCTGCTGTATCAATGTTAATATGATACTTGAGGTATCCGGATGAGTGTTCAAGAATTAAACCTCATTATTATCTCGAGTAAGTTTATCTACAAAATCAATAGGAACTTTATCCGGGAAAATTAATACAATAACAATTAATAAGACCATAATAAAACTGAAAATAGCAGCAATTAGATCTATCAATTCAGTTCCCCAGTTCTCTGGGAATATTACATCCAATTCTCCAAAAGTCATCTCCAATGCAGCAGCAAGTGATGCAAAGGTAATGAGAAAATAATCCCTTCTTTTATACCTAAAATATAGTTGTAGAAAAATAACTGCAACAATTAACAGTACTATTCCACTAACAAATATTAGTAAATCAATCAGACTTTCTGTTGAAATTGCCAATTCTTATCAAGAAATGTATCGATTCTTTAATTATTAATGCTTTGGTACTAATGTTGAATCGATTGTTCATTCATCACAGAATGCTGTATTCCTCTCGATATACTGGAATATAGAATAAAATTTTATTTAAAATGAATTTACTATTCCCAACCACGATGGTTGTCAATTAATTCTTTAGTATCCCCAAAAATATACGGGATCGCACCTCGGAGCCAATCTCTTTGAAATCCATGCCTGAAGGCAAATATTTCCTTAACTTTCACATCCAACTGTTTGTAATGATCCTCACTTAGTTTTACATCCAGTGCGTTTAGATTTTCTTCCATTTGCTCTGATTTCGTAGTTCCCAATATTGGAGTGAATACTCCTTCCTGACCAAGCACCCAGCTAATTGCGACATTACTTGATATACTGTTTTATTTGGTATTCTCCTTACACAGTGAAATATAATTTTCAACAAATACTTTTAAAAAGATACAATATTTTTATTTATGTCTGCATCGATTTCATGGAAAAAATCAAGGGGAAATTTTAGATTAGCCCTCTATTCTTTTATTGTCACATCACTTATTTATATAATTCTCATACTGATACCTATATTGAGGGGTGAGCCATCAATTATCCATCCAGATCAACCGATACCAATTATAATATCCATTCTTGCTGCAATATCACTTGTAATTATGATTATCCTTTATTTCCAAATTATCGATAGTAAACGGAACTCAATCTTGGCATTGGTGAAAAATAGTAAAGAACGTGATATTAATAAGATAGCCTCACTAGTAGACATCCCATTAGAACACACACGTAGTATACTCATAGATCTTATTATAAAAAATCGAATACAGGGAAACATTGAAGATTTCGGATCCCAAATGAGCGATCGATCAGAACAAGAACACTTAGCACAAATGGAGGAAAGAAAAGAGAAAATTTTCCAACGTCAAGAAAAATTCAAGAAAATAATTCGTAGGAGTGATTCTTTGGCAATTTCTGAATTAGCTCAACTTTTTGATATGGATCGAGTCAATTTGTTAAATTGGCTCTATGATCTTCCAGAGGAATTTGGATTTAAAATTGAACAGGATGTAATAAAATTCAGTATTGAAGATATCGATTTGCATATTGATGCATTAATGTCTTCATTTGAAAAAATGGAAGATACAGGGTCAGGAAAAATAAAAAAATAAATTTCTAGAATATTGCGAGAAATTTATAATTGGCTAATATTACGTTTGACATAATTTCAAGATAAAATGACAAACATGCGTTTATTTAGCATTTTGTAATCATATAGTTAAGGAAGAGTAAGTGAATATTCTATTATTTTCCTCAATTTAAGAGTATCTTTTGGTCTAGCACCACAACATGTCCCTATAACAAAGGGTTGAAATTTAAGCCATGATTCTACATAGGTCTGAAAATTATCCGGGAACAATCCGGATTTCCAACCTGTATTGGTATCAATTTCTCCAAAATTGGGATATAATCCGATGCGATTAATATCCAACATTGATAGTTTTTTGAGGGCATTGGTTGTTCCTATTAAAGATGTACAATTTACCATTAGAACGTCAATTTTATCTCTGATTTTTTGGATTAGTGCTTCCCATTTATCTCCACTAAGTATGTTTCCTTCATTGTTACAAGTCATTGATAACCAGATGGGGAGATCATATTGAAACGTTATATTTACGGCTGCAACGGCTTCTTTGATAGAATTCATTGTCTCTATAAGGAATAAATCGATCTCTGTTGAAGCTAGCCAGGATGCCATCAATTTATGTTCTCTAACTGCTACTTCATAATCTGGTACGAGGTGAGGACTATAACAATCCTCCAAAGGTGCAATTGAGCCGGCAATTAATGCATTTTTATTTATCCTGTTTCTCGCCTCTGTAGATAATTTTACAGCTAATTTTGTCAATTCTTCTGCTTTATCTCCAATTCCAGCCCGATTAAGCGTTCTATACTGTGTTCTGAACGTATTTGTAGTGATTATATCTGCTCCCGCATCGAGATAATCTATGTGGATTTGTTTTACCATTTCTGGATTAGCTATTAAGATTCGGGCAGACCAGAGTGGAAGGGTTGTATCACCATTCCTCCGATTTATTTCGGTACCCATAGGTCCGTCTAGTATCCAAGGTCTCATCTGTGGATGGTCTGGTAATTTTAACTGCATTTCTATCCAACAATTTGTTTTTCCCTTAAAATGGCTTCTTCAAGTGCTGATATCCCGACTTGCTTTAGAATTTGAGAAGTGTGTTCTCCTGATCTTACACCTGCAAAATTATTTTTTAGAGTTGTTCCTGAATATTTATTAGGATGTGCAATCTGTTTATTGGAAAAATTTTGATCGTTTTTTATATTAATTATCGATTCTCTTGCAATTGTTTGAGGATGTTTTTCAACCTCTTCTAAATTCAAAATGGGTTCTACACATGCGTCGAGTTCGCTAAAGATATTTATCCAATCATCGAGAGTTTTTTCCCTTATTTTGTTTTTAATTAATTCCGGGATGGATTCATCAAATAAAGGATCAGTAAATTCAGGAACAGTCAGATCAATTGCGTTTGCTAGCTGTTTGAAAAACTTAGGTTCAAGCGATCCAATTGACAAAAATTTATCATCTTTTGTCCTATAATTTCCATAATAACTTCCACCATTAAGAAATCCGCTATGAAATTTTGGCACATCACCTCCTGAAAACCATTGACTATTCATCAATGGAGATAATGATAGTGTAGTATCCCTCATTGAAACATCAATGTACTGACCCTTTCCAGATCGATTCCTATGTAAAACTGCACCAAGTATCCCAATTACAGAGTAAAAAGACCCCGATATATCCCCGATTTGTACACCCATTATGTGTGGTCCTATTTCATCATATCCTGAATACGATGAAATTCCACTTAGTGCCAAAAAATTAATATCATGACCAGCTCTGGTAGAATATGGTCCAGTTTGACCATAAGCCGTTAATGAACAATAGATTAATCTAGGATTAATTTTTTTCAAGGTTTGATAATCTAATCCAAGTCTATTCATCACTCCTGGTCTAAACTGTTCGATAATTATATCATATTCTATCAATAATTTTTTTATAATTTGAATTGCTTCTGGTTTTTTTAAATCCATTGATAAGCTTTTTTTATTTCTGTTTATTTCCAAGTGAACTGCAGAGACGCCATCTTTTAAAGGTGGCAGTTGCTTGATCATGTCTATACGATCCAATGCTTCAATATGGATAATTTCTGCCCCCATGTCTGCAAGTATCATTGTTGCGTATGGTCCTGGCAATAAAGTTGTGAAATCAAGTATTTTTAATCCAGATAATAGTCCTAACACTAGTTTAAACAGAATATGTAGTGATTAATATTTACCGAGAAATGAATAATTTTTTGATATGTAATTAATAAGGAAACTGAATAAATGACCCGTAAAAAAAACGTGTAATTATTTAGTTACCACATAATCTTCGATAGTAACAACTCCAGATTCAAATGCTTCTAATTGGGTTGAAATAAATTCTTTTGCTAGGGATAGATAATGATTCATACTTTCATCAACATGTTTCTTAAATTCTTCATAATTAGTATCAGAATGGTATTTCATAATAACTGGCACACAGACATCCCTTAATGAAATTAAAAACCCTTTAAGACCAACTAAGGCAATAATCCCTCTGGTGTCTGCAGTTATGATAATCACTGTAATCAAGTATTCATTTTCCCCGGCTCTACCATCTAATCTTGGGAGAGTAAATGCAACATTATGACTGGAAAAGTGTTGATTCGCATAAATAAACGGTTCTTCTTTCACATCGACATTGTCTAAATCGATCAGATGTGGAATTACCTTTCTTATTAAATCAAAATTTGTTCTATCTAATTTTGGTGTAATATTAATTATTTCGGGTCCGATGATGTCATTGAAGTTTGATAATATAATATTCATTTGCGACTTTAGTTTTTCAATACTATTGACAAAAGGAGGCAAAATAAGTTCTATTTAAAAATTTGGAACGATTTGTTATAAATTTTTTTAATGCGGGTAATTGATTTGTTCACAGCATCATTTATTATAAATTTTATTTTTTAAAAATTTGATTGTCAACTCAAATGAAGTCATAAAAAATGAGTTGATTTTTTTTTGTATTTCTAAAGATTTAATTGCAATGAAAATGAAATGAAAATAATGACTATTCTGTCTGCCGTGGAAGCAATAGAATCGAAATTAATCGAAATAAGGCGAAAAATTCACGAAAATCCCGAATTAGGATTTGAAGAATTTGAAACATCCAAGTTGATTTGTAACAAACTAGACGAATTAGGAATATCTTTCATTAGTGAGATTGCCAAAACAGGTGTTGTTGGTAAAATCAAGGGAAAAAATGAAGGGAAGAGTATTATGATTAGAGCAGACATGGATGCTCTCCCACTAAATGAGGATAGTGAACTTACTTATAAATCTAAAACTCCAAATAAAATGCATGCTTGTGGTCATGATTCTCATATCGCGTGTCTACTCGGTGCGGCGGAAATATTAAATAATTTAAAAGATGAATTTAATGGAACGGTTTATCTCTTATTTCAACCTGCAGAGGAGGGACCCGGAGGAGCTAAACCGATGATAAAAGAAGGTGCCATAGGAGATCCTGAAAATCCTTTTATTGATGCAGCACTAGCTCTTCATATTACCAATGACCACGAAATAGGGAAAATTGGTATCGCAAATGGTCCTTTTACTGGGTCAGCAGACGAATTTAATATTACGATTTTTGGAAAGGGGGGTCATGGCAGTAAACCACATAAAGCAGTTGATCCCGTATTCATTGCATCACAAGCATATGTCATGGTAGAAGCATTTCTTAGCAGATATGTGGATCCAATGGAACCACACGTGTTTACAATTGGTAAAATAGAAGGGGGGGATCGTCAGAATATTATATCTGAGATTTGTCGAATGAAAGGTACCTTACGAACATTGAATAAGGAATTACGGACAGATCTCAAACAAAAAATCCCACACCTGATTAAAGGAATAGCAGAAAATTTGGGTGGAAGGGCAGAAGTCAAAATTACTGAAGGATATCCAGTTGGTAATAATGATACTTATCTAGCTAATTTAGTTCGACATACAATGTCCGATGTTTATTCGAGTGACTTAATTATTGAAGCACCAGCTCAATTAGGTGCTGAAGATTTTTATGAATTTGGTTT
>CAZRLL010000042.1:0-21527 GCA_964600735.1 uncultured archaeon | reverse complement strand
ATCAACAACTTCCTTATCGTGACTGATAAATTCAGGATTTAATCCTGATGGGATAGAAATTTTCGGTAGTAAAACCGTTAAGATTTTTCCCATGAGTCTGGAGAATGCTTTAATTTCAGGGCCTGGAGCAGCTCCGGTTCCAGATAATGTTAGTGATAGATAATTATTCTGATCTGCTTTTGATGCCATATAGTGATTAGCGATTATACTCCCCATCGAATGACCTATCAAATGAAAAGGTAGATCAGGATAAGATTTTCTTGCTACCTGCTCAAAGAGGAGTGCGTCTTCAAAATAATCGGTAAATCGATTGACATGACATCTCTTTCCGTCTGATTTACCATGTCCTCGATAATCGAACATCCAAACAGCATAACCTTCTGGAACAAGCGTATTTACTACATTCATATATCTTCCTGAATGTTCTCCATAACCGTGGAATACAATTACAACTCCGATTGGATCTTCGTCAGGGAGCCAGGATTGGTAGAAGAGTGATGTTCCACCCATTCCTTCAAAATTTCCTTCTTCATGCTTCATAGTACTATAAACTTTTGTTCGATTATTATGTTCATCGTTTAAATTCTGTAATTCTGCAAACACGTTAGCAGTATTTGCGATGATAATGACAAAAATTATTGAATGTCTTTTCGGATTAATATTATTCGAGGTCAGATAGACATTTATCAAAAAATTATCATCTATCATTCATAACTATCGGAATTTTTTTCTGGATTGCCTAAATTAAAAAGACATCTTTACATATTTGTGTAATCTGTTTTATCTTTTCTTAATTGAAAATCTATTTATACTTATAAGTTACATATAATATAAAGGTTCCATTATAATTGCGTGGGAAGGAATTTTTATGATAAACAAAGCAAAATTTGACTTACAAGACAAAGAATCCAGATTGAAATGGGTAGACTGGTCCAAGGGAGATTATATAGATATTTTGATCACTTGCATCTTTTGCAAACACCAATATCTTGCCATAGACATCGAACCCGGCGAATTCGATTTTTGCCCGAAATGTGGCAAGGGAATAGCAGATTGGAGTGATGAGACGCAACTTGCAGTGAGTCAAATCGTTTTACAGCACCTGCTCTCACTAGAACCTTCCTATAAAAATTTAGAATCAATAATAAATCCAGAATATGATCACGAGCGATTTCAGAATTACGTTAAAAAATACAAGAAACTAAAGAAAGAATATGAGGACATAAAAGTGAATTTAAACGCATTTATCCCGTTGGTCAGTGAGGACCTGTTTTATAGGATCACAGAGATAGAAGTGCTTATTTCACAAGCTGGAGAAATGTTGGAAGACATGTTATCTTTCATAAATCATGAAAACCAGGAAAATCTTCTTGAATTAACCAGTGCTATGATTGACAAAATAATTAAATCAGTGGATGAATTAAAAGTAGAAGTAGGATTTTGAGATATTAATTTTAAATTTTATTTCTTGCTTTCTCCAATATCTTTTCTATAAATTTGGTTTTAGAATCGGTATATTCTTCTCGATCGTTCCTATATTTTTTTTCCAATCTTTTTTTTAAAATATAGTATTCATCAGATGCAGATGGATTAGATCGTAAATAGTTGCGAAATAATATATGATTTTTGTAAAATGGGCTTTGAGTTTCTACCATATGAATGTGATGACTTCTACCCTTTTTCCGGGATCCTTTGGTAAAATATCTTCTCTTAGGAAACATAACCTCATGTTTTTTAACGTACTCATATCCATTTTTAACCAGTTTTTCGACACACTGGTCTGCTAATTCTAGTGTACCTACACCAATTAAAATATCAATTATTGGTTTAGCTCCAAGACCCTTTACAGAAGTGCTTCCTATATGTTTAATGTTTTCTACTTTATCCCCAATCAATTTAAGAAGCATTATTTTTTCATCATTAAAATTTTGAACTCATGAAGGGTCATAATTAACTACAATAATGGGGGCTCTCTCATTGGGATTGGACACTAAAATGCAAAATGTTGCGCATTAATTTTTCTCTTTTCAAAAGGACACATATTACTGAAAAATAATTTCAGAAATTTAATTTTTCATGGGCTGGTTGAAGATGAAATTAAACCAAGTTGAGAATTTTTGCACCTTGATAAGATCTTCACTTGTATAATTGATAATTAACTCATTTTTTAATATTTCAGAGAAGTAATCGATAAACTCAAGATAATTACCAGAAATTAATTTCATCATGAATTCTTGAATAAAGTCAAACCAAAAATCGTATATTTTCATTATTTCATCAGGCTTTAAGTTGGAGTAGACCAGAAAATTCCTATCAATTTCAACTCCGGTTTTAGTAAATATTATTTCAGATCTGATTTCAGGGCTATTTATTATATCTAAGGATTCTTTAACTGAATTGATAATAAAATCAGGTGTGTAAAAGTTTTCAGAGATTTTTAAACAAAGAGAGGCCATACGTTGAATCAAAATTATTCCACGCTTTTCTGGAGGTAGGATTTCAATTGCATTGATAGAGAGAAGATAATCAAGTAAATCATAAATTTCGTAGCTCCAATTTGATTCATCTAGGCTAATTAAATCGTTAACCATAACGCCATTTTTTAAATGTTGAATTAATGTTGGTAAATACTCAATACTTTTTGAAAATTTTAATGATAGCTCATATCTCTCTGGGGAGTAATTTTGAATAAACTGATAAATTTTAGATTTAGCAGTGATGTAATCCTGCTCTTCAAGTATTCGTAGAAATTTTATGTCTCCTAATGCCCATAATTTGGCAATTTCTGATAAAAACTCATTGCCCTGTTCAGAATCTTGATCAATAATCTCTGCAATAGTCTTATTCCCATCAATTGAATGTAATACTTGGAACTTAGAAGACGATTTTTCCACATCTACCTGTCTTACCATAATAGGAACCCATTTTAGAGAAATACTGGGAATACCAATAATTTCAGTAATCAATTCTCTTATTTTTTCTATGACAAAATTTGGATAAGGAGAAACGATCTCATCTTCTCTGGGTAAAACTACTTCAATTTCCTCCATCAATCGATAAAAAGAAAACATACTCTGTGAAATATCAGCTCGTTCGGATATTATTGCCAGCATAATAGTTTTTCCAGATAACAACGAAATTACCCTTTCTCCATAGTTTATCTGAAAGAATGTTGAATTCTCATTATTGACAATATCAGATAAAGATTTCAAAGCGGAAAAAAATCCAGAAATTAGTGTAACGTTAATATCCGAGATTTTCGGACTAATTTGTTGGAAAAGGATGGGAGGTCCATCTACTCGCATTACTAGTACAGAATTTATACCTACTTCTTTCAGCTAATACCCCTCAGCACGTTTAATATATCCTCCTTGTTACTTGATCATATAAAAATCAAATTGTGGATACTTCTATTAGAAACGTCTATTCATCGTTTAAATCCAGTTTCATCGAAACGAATAAAAAGACTAGTAGTAACTATACGATTAATAGTTAATTGAATGATATTTTTGTAAATTATTTACAATTTGCGATGTATAATTAGCTCAATTATTGAGTATCGATCATACTCAGAACGCTAATTAATTTGGCAATGAATGGTGTAAAGACTTGTATTCAGGAAACGCGTTCTTTTAATTACTCTTCTTCCCATTTTCTGATGCAATTTTACTAATTCTATAACTTAGGAAAAACAATGCAAAGAAAGTAAAGGAGATGGAAGCGTATAGAAATGCAATATCAAGTCCTTCGCCAATCAGTCGGTAGAAATATTTTGAGAGAAAAAGCACATATATTGCAAGTACTAGGTTGAATGGATGTTGTTCTGGTAGGAACTTAAATCTCTTTATTGTAAATCGAGCTATTTCAATATCAACATATGCCACAACTCCTTTAGATATGTTTAGTGTTGCAATAATGAATAAAGTAGCTGCTGTAATCAAATCAAGTTGAAATTCTCTAGTTTCTATCCAATCAATTTCACTGGTTAAAACTAATCCTTTGAATACTTCAAGATAAATTATGATCATACATATACTAAACATCCAAGGTAACATTTCTTGAAGTTTTTCAGAATTTTTTGAGAGTTTAATTTTCCAAAAAAAGTAAAGTACCCAAACGGTAATTATCAATGTGCTTATACCTCCAATCATTATTTCAAAAAATATACTAGGATTTTCCACTACTTTCATGTCGTTGGCAAACGTTATTTTGGCTATCTGGAGCCGCAATAGTATTTTGGGAATCTGGAGCTTCTACAGCGAAAATAACCATTATTATCAGAAAAAATATCAGCATAAATATTCTGAAACGAGTTGCCATTATAAATTTTAAAGAATCTAAAAAATCGTTGAAGAAATTAATAAATGGTTGTATTAACTCCCTCATATTTCATTATTAGTTATCAATTATTAATAATTTTTCCAATAATTGATTTTTCAGTTGGTTTGGATAAATCAGTGAAATAACTATTAATAAATGCAGATACCTTTTTGGATTAAAACACAATTGATTGATTCCTTCTCGTCCAGTATAATTTTGTGGTTTACGGGAGCGCAATACAATGTCTAAAATAATCGATTTTTTATTGTTGTTTAATGGTCAAATTTAGCTTTGATACCGAATTATATGCTATTTGGGAGGATTATTTGAAAAAATTCCTTCAATTAAATCCCTCATTCAGTTCTTCACTTGGTTTAAGAGATTATGATCATGAAATGACTGACATGTCATTGGAAGTGATAAATAAACGATTATCTCTCTATAGATCTTTTCTTGAGAAATTAAATACGCTTAAACTATCTGATAATAAAAAAGAAATTGCGGATTTTGAGATATTCAAATTGGATCTTGAAAGCAGGATATTTCAAATAGAAACAATGAAAACCTACTCTTGGAATCCTTTACTTTATATCTTTACAATCGGTTCAAGTATAAATGTACTACTTGATAGAGATAAACAGGATACTGATACTCGAGCTACAGCAATTATTAGTCGAGTTATCCAAATTCCACAATTAATCCAACAGGCAAGATCAAATCTAGTTGAGACACCGGAGATCCATAGAAAAACTGCTATTAATAACACACAGGGTGTAGTATCATTTTTGGATGGAAGAGTAAAAAAATTTCTCTCAGACCATAATTATATTGATAACGAGAGTGAGGAGGCCATAGATAAGGCTAAAAATGCCCTAGAAGGATTTGTATCCCATCTTGAAACAGCATATCTAGAAAAAATTAAGGAACATAGAGCTGGTGATGAACTCTATAACAAGGGATTATACTTTACACTAGGATCAAAATTATCTACAGATGAGATATATAGACGAGTTATTAAGGAAAAAGAGAGAGTCTATTCAGAGATTATTCAATTGTCCAAGGAACTTGTGAAAGAAAACCACTGGAAAGATGATGAAGGGAAAATACCCGAAAAAGAGAATGAAATTGCAAAATTGGCCTTTAAAAAAGTCAGCGATAATAAAATAGATATCGATAATATGATTGAGATTATCAGAGAAGACGTTGAAGAATTGGAGACTTTCATTACAAATCATGGAGATATAGTTGATCTGGATCCTACCAAAGTGCTTGAAATTGAGTACACTCCCGCTTGGATGCGCGGATTTGCCATGGCATTTTTGAATTCTCCCGGACCTTTTGAGACTGATAAGAACGCAAGATATTATCTATCACCTCCTCAACCACACTGGGATGAAAAAGCAATAGATAGTTACCTTCGGGAGTACAACAGGGAGATGATCAAAGTACTGACTATTCACGAAGCAATTCCAGGTCATTTCGTCCAACTCTACTGGCATAACAATAAGTGTCAATCACCGATCCGTAAAATACTGAAGAATGGTCCATTCATCGAGGGTTGGGCAGTACTTACCGAGAAAATAATGATGGAGTGTGGATTTCAGGAAGGTAACAAAGCTTTAAGATTGCAAAGACTAAAATTCTATATCAGAACAGTTCTTAATACGATTATTGACCAAGGAATACATCTTCGTGCAATGACAGAGGAGGAAGCAGTAGATCTTATGCTAAATATAGGATTTCAAGAAGAAACCGAAGCAAGAGCAAAATGGACACGAGCAATGTTGAGCACATGGCAATTATGTACCTACTTTGTTGGTTTCCAAGAATTGAATGATATTTACAGTGAAAACAAAAAGAAACACAAACAAAAAGAAGTCCTGAATGAAATGCTCCGCCATGGATCTCCTCCAGTTTTCGTACTCAAAGAATTGATGCAGTTGTAAGTACAGAATTGATATGTTTATTTTATATATTACCAGTATGTTACAATTACCGACTTTGATCAAGTACTGGTTTTAATATATCTTTACCAAATAATGAGAATGTTGATTCATCATTTAGGAATTGGAACCTAAATAGGCATAAATGTAAAAATTTGTAATACAGAATCGTATGATCAACTAAAAGTATAATCTGGGATGTTGATTTGCAATTTTGAAACTTTCTTAATTTTATCAAAATCTGTTTCGTTCCTTGAAATTAAGATTAGATTAAATTTGATTGCACTAGCAGCAATTAAACAATCTGGCAATTTCACATTACATTTATTGCGAATTTTTGCTGCTAGAATTGCTACATCTACTGTAACATTAGTTGATGTGAAAGTATCTAGTAATTGCTTGGTGATTTCATAGTTTTCACTTGCATGATTAATTCCGCTTAAAACTTCACTGATTGTAATAACACTAATAAATAGTGGATTATGCTTTTTGAGATATTCGGTTGCACTTTTACTAGTTAAATGATCAATGATCACGTCCGAATCTACTAAGTATCCTAGCATCAGTCAATCCCATTCATGCCTAACATTGGAAAAATGCTTTCTAAGCTTATTTGCATCATTTTTTGTAAGAATACCTGATGTTTCATCCAATAATTCATTTAAATTTGCCTTGGATAGTATTATCTCTCCTTTTTCATTAATATCAATGTTAACAGTATCTCCTTCATGTAAATCAACCTTATCTATAATGCTTTTGGGAATTATTATTTGGTAATCCTTATTAACTTTTGATATTGCCATTATCGTCCTATCCAATTAATAAATACATCATATCAATAAAAACCGATCGATTTAACATATTTAAAGTTAATACCATATCGTTAAATGAATGGTCGAGTTATAAATGAATGTCATTTGCTCTTTGATTTGTATATATCACATCAAAATTTTGCTCATCAAAATTAGATTATTAATTCGCATTTTATTTTACCGTATTCGTGGTCTATACAGTTACTGGTTCTGATCTGATAATTGACGATTTGGTTCAGGTTGCACGTCATAATGAGAAGGTAAAATTACATCCTGATGCTATAGAGAAAATTAACAAATGTAGAGTTTTTTTGGAAAAGAAAATTCAGGCTAATGAGATTGTATATGGCGTTAATACAGGCATTGGAGAATTTTCCGAGGTTATCATCTCAGATGACCAAATTAAGGATTTCCAGCGTTATTTAGTCTATAATCATGCGGCAGGAATTGGTGATCCAGCTCCCATAGAATATGTCAGGGGTGCGATGCTGGGGCGTGTGAATGTTTTGTCCAAGGGTCATTCGGCTTGTAGGCTTGTAATTGTGGAAACATTGGTCGAATTATTAAACAAAGGAGTTACCCCCTTTGTATGCCAAAAAGGGTCCGTGGGTGCATCTGGAGATTTATCTTCAATGAGTCAAATTGCCCTGTTGATGCTAGGGGAAGGAAAGGCTTACTATAAGGGAGATTTGCTCGAGGGAGCCGAAGCTATGAAATTAACCGGGATTGAAATACCTGGACTAGAAGCCCGTGATGGTCTTGCAACGATTAATGGATCCAATCTCCTCACAGCGATGTCTGCGATATTTCTTTATGATGCCAATAGATTTCTAAAACAGGCCGAAATCGCTGCAGCAATGTCACTGGATGCACTTATGGCCAATATGAAACCATATTTGCCCAAATTACATGAAGCTAGGGGATTCGCAGGAGCAATAAGATGTTCTAAAGCTATTCGTAAGCTGGTTGATGGAGGGGATCCAGCTGAAGAGAAGATAAAGCAGAAGGTGCAGGATGCCTATTCCATGCGATCAACACCTCAGGTGATAGGTGCCGCACATGATGCGATGAAGTGGGCAAGATCCCAGGTTGAGATAGAATTGAATGGTGTAGGCGATAATCCGGTCTTTTTCCCCGATGAAAATTTACAACTATCTGGTGCCAATTTTCAAGGATCTCCAGTTAGTTTACCCATGGATATGGCAGGAGTGGCAATTACGATGGTATGTGTTATTTCAGAAAGAAGGATGAACCGTTTGAATAATCCTGCACTTAGTGTGGGATTACCTCCATTTCTATCTAAGGGTGCAGGGATGATGTCAGGTTTGATGCTTAGCCAATATACAGCAGATATGCAGATTGTGGAACAGAGAATTCTTTCTGCACCAGCATCCATTCAGTCAATTCCTGCAGCTGCTGATCAGGAAGATTTTGTCAGTATGGGAATGAATACAGCAATTAAGAATTTCCAGATAATGGATAATGCGTATGGAATTTTAGGTATTGAATGTATGGCAGCTGCTCAGGCTCTAGATTTTAGGGAATACAAATTTGGCAAAGGTGTAACCAAGGCAAAGGAAATTATTAGAAAATATGTTGATTTTTTGGATGTTGACCGACCATTATATCCAGATCATACTATTATGAAAGAACTGGTTAAATCTTGCGAGATCTTAACTGAAGTTGAAAATGAAGTGGGAAGTCTAGGTTAATTTATTTTCACTTTGTTGAATAAGTCAATCGTGAATTTTAGTCGGAAATACCTGAGAAATACAAAAACATTAAGGAGATAGGAAAATCAAAGGAAATCGGTATTGTTTAGAATGGGTTTAACTTCTCCACGAGTATCGGGTATTCTGGCAGTTTTAATATTAATAATCTATGTTGTCATGATTACTGGAGGAGGTGAGGATAACGATCTCGCTGACAATTCGGAATTCCAATTAATGTTCCTGCTCATATTGGGAGGCCTGATAGGAATGGCAGCTTTCAATTTTGCTGCTAAAGAACTAAAAGAAACAGACGGGGTAAATTCAGTCACAGAACTTGGCTTGACGAAATTTGCTGGTATATCCCTGTTTGCAATTCTAATTGCTGTTGGTTACGACTCCTTGATTATGATACTAATTGAGGTATTTACGGAAGATGATGATCCAAGTGACCTGTCTATTTGGTTAGTTAGAGCAATTGTAGTTGTTCTCTTAGTATATCCCTTCTTTCAATTTTTATTTCTTGCCAGACCTGGAGAAGATTCAAGTATTCCTGCTGAATATATAACAGAAAAGATTATGGAAACATTGCGAGAAGCAATTAGATCACCGTTAGTTGCCACAATAATCGTTTACAGTATAACATATTTAATTCCAATTGGTGTGTTGATAGCATTTTGGGATATTAGTTTTATTACAGCACTTTTATTGTGGGCACTAGTACTGCCACTTATCAGCCTTGGAGCCCTTGCGGGTGCAGGTATTGGTGAAGATCTTATACGATTAAGGCTAATTCGTAACCCAGCAACTGATTGGGCTAAACTTGGTTGGCCAAAGTTACGGTTAAGTCCAAGCAATTTTGAAGCTGAAATAGGAGGATTTTTATTAGTGTTATTCGCAGTGCAGGCCATTATAACTACTACGATTTTTGGATTACTAAGCTTGCTTACCGCATTGGGTGTTTGGGAGGCCTCATATGCTGCATTGGGGGTTCAAGCACTTTTACTGGCCCTTTTTAACAAGGGTCGAGGGTCAACGAAAGAAATGTCTGAAGTTTGGCAAGAGGGCGGATTTAAAGTATCTACATTTCAACTATTTCTACCGGTATATGTATTTTTAGGAGTCATTTTATCCTCAGCACTGGAAGTTTTTGTAACCCAGGACCCGGATAATCCTTTTGGAGCTCTTGCTGAAATGGGTTTAACTGATCATATCAAGCTAGCTTCTGGCATGCTTGCGATACAGAACTTTGTGTTGATTTTTACCGCAATCTATATATTCCGCAAACCCCCTGGAACTGCAGAGCGGAGAATGATTAAAGAGGTCCCTAAATTCTATGGGGATGATATTAAGGGATATTTATGGATTTATAAGAAATTAAAATCTGACAGATCAGTAGAGAATCTCCTCCGTGAATTGGCTCGATATATTAGAAAATACCCTGAACAAGCATCACTCTTGAAGGGATTATTGAAGGAGACATTAACTACCGGATCAGCAAGAGTGCAAACTGCGGCTTCAGAAACCATTTTTACGATTGTAAAGAGATTGGATGGATTTGATCAGGATTACCATGATTTAATTATAATCGCCTTGAATTCAGAGTATACAGGAGCAAGAATATATGCGGTTCGATCAATGCGACTATCATTGGGTTGGCTTGAAGGAATTGACAAGGAAGAAGCCATAATGATATTCCAAGATAAAATGAAGGATCCTGATCCTGTAATTAGCTGGGATACTAGCATAGCCTTACAAAGAATAGTTCTCGATGAACCAGAATATCGAAGCTTTATTCTTGCACTTATGATTAAAACACTAACCAAAACCAATCATGAGGGAACAATTACTGCGATTAATCGATTTTTAAATCGAATTTCTAAAGAAAATACTGAAGTCGGACATATGGCAATATCCATTTTAGGGGTGCAATTATCCTCGGGAGATTCTGAAAATATAGAAAGCATTATTGCTGGAATTCGTTCGATTATACGGGCAAATCCATTTTTAGCTTCTGATTTAATTGATGTCATATCGATGGGAATCGAATCCAATGATGAGCAGAGCAGAATAGACAGTTACCTTGTTCTTACGAATCTAGCTGAATACGGCAGTGGACAGGAAGAGGAAATATTGCAACTAATCCTTAGAGGCGTAAATGATGCATCAATAGAAATCCAAAAAATTTCTTACAATGCCTTAGCTAAGGATGTGAAAAATCATCCGGAAATGCTAGAGGAAGTATTTTCGGTATTAGTATCAAAATTCTCAGAACTCCGGGGGGATGCATTACTTGGAGCGCTGGGTGTCATTAAAGCAATTGTGCAGTTAAACCAGGGATTGGAAAATCAGGTATTTGATCTGATTAAAGGGGCATCTAATTCGAGTACTCCGGCGGTCCGAGCAAGTGTATTTGAAATTATGGCAAATCTAGCACGGTCTACCTCCCTCGCTGATGATATTTATTTAATCACTGAAACCAATTTAAAGCATGAAGATGAATATGTAAGAGAAAAAGCTGTTGCTGCACTTGGTGAAGCTGTTATAGGAAATAATGAGTTAGCCAGATCAGTTTATCGCAAGATAAATGATAGCAGAAATGATGAGGTAGCTAGAGTACAGCTAGCTGCTGTTGAAGCACTAGGTCATGTAGCTTCAGCAAGTAGACAGTTTTCCGATGAGATATTTGAGAGTTTACAACCATTATTGGCAGATAATGATTGGCAAGTTCGTCTAGCTGCATTAAATGGTCTTTTTGCGGCATCCCAAGAGAGACCTGATTTAGCAGATAATCTTATGAAAGAGATGTTATTTGCTTTAACAGATAATGATCGAACTATTAGAGAACGAGCTTTAGATATACTAATTTTCGTAGTTGATAAATACAGAAAAACTTCAGAAATGATACTTGCTTCTATTACAAAAGATCTAAAAGCATTTTCAGATGATGTAAAGGCAACTTTATACAATGCATTACAAATAATTGCGGATAGAATGGGACGCCAAGTTGAATTTATTCTACCTCTGCTGGGAAGTGCGTATGAAAATGATGAAATATTGGTTAGAATTGCAGTAAATGAAACTTTGACCACTTGTGTCGAGCAACTAGCTAAATCCAGAGACAGGGGCAGTGATGTACAAAAAATTTTGAATAAATTGATAACAGATTTGCAAAAAGCTGCTAACCATTCATCACCTGCAATTAGAAAAACTGCATACGAGGGCATTACGATAATTTGTGCTGGATTACCAGATCATAAAGTTAGTAAAAGGGGGAGAACTGCCATTAATAGAGCAATCAAACATGAAAAAGATGTGGGATTAGCAGATTTCCTTGAAAATTGCAGAATAAGAGCAGTACCACCCTTAGATTTTTGAATTTAGGAACGTGATGTAATTTAGAATATACGATAATTTGACAGATTTTATAATTAATTAAATCACTCTAAAAAGCAGGCCCAGTAAGTAAAATCTTCCCCTCTCGACCGTCTTTCATCGCATGTAAAATTGCATTTTTTGCATCTTCAATTTTATAAGTAGAATCAATTTTTGCGTATAATTCCGAGGTAGCAATAAGTCCAATTAATTTCTCATAGGTTTCTTTTATTTTATTACGATTTGTTTGTGTAAACCAATGAGCAAGCCAAAAGCTTTGCAGTGTCAAATTCTTTGACATGACTACTCCCATCGCTAACTGGATATTTTCTCCACTTAAGGCACCATAACTCAAAATCAATCCATTCTTAGCCAGAGAAGACGCCATTTGATTCGCTGCCAATCCGGCGATCGCATCAATTCCTAATTTAATTTCAGCATTATTTGTCTCTTGTATGACTTGCTTTGTACAATTTGGTCCTTCAAGAACAACAACATCAGCTCCTAAATCCTTTAATTCTTGTATTAAAGATTCCCTTCGAACAATATTCACGGTTTTAAGATTCATTGATTTTGCGAGAGTAATTATATACCTTCCAACAGCTGAATTTGCTGCATTTTGCATAATCCAGTCTCCTTCTTTTAAATCAACAAAATCAGTCAACATAACTAGTGCTGTTGGTGGATTGATTCCAATCATTGCTAATTGAAGGGGATCTCCATCAGGTAGAGGAATTAATCCTTTTGCGTGGATAATTAACTGTTCTTGCCAAGTTTTTGAGCCCAAAGGCAACATAATTCGATCTCCAGTTTTTACATTCGTTACGTTTTCACCTAATTCGATTACTTTTGCAATTCCTTCACTACCAAATATTGCAGGTAATTTTGATTTTATGGGATATAATCCTTGGATCCGATAAATATCGGATGGATTGATTGTTGATGCGATTAAATCAACTAAAACATCATCATGTCCAATAGGAGTGAGTTCAATATCTATTATTTCAATCACCGAAGCTGGATTACCAAATGAATTTACCTGTACTGCTTTCACCATTATTCCGATAGGAAATTCATTATTGAAAAAAGTTTACATTTAAATTATATCTTTGTACTTGTTCTGATTACTTTGGGTACAACCAAATTAAGATATTACAAGTTTCGTTGGCTGGAAAATCATTCGATTTTTACTTGTCTTTCAGTTATCCTTTCAATTGCATCTCTTCATTTAATTCACCTGAGTGTAGAAATGGAGGGATTAATTGGCAAAGAAAAACTCTTGTGGCAAATAGGTATATAATTAACGATATTAGGAGTCAATAAAGGTAAGAAGTGATGAATAATAAAAGTACTACACCAATTAATGTTAAAAGGATTTTAGCAATTTTATGCATAATATTATTTATGGGCACGACAATACTTGCATTAATAATTACTACTAATTCAGCACCAGGATCAAGGGGTGATAATTTTGCCATAGGTGTCTTGATCCAAGTAGGAATTGATGGGGTTGACCATTTTGTTGCGAATGCAATTCACTATGGTTCAGTTGTAAATATTAACGAATTCGAAGATGATGATGGAATACTCCATTATTCCCCTACGGGTGTGGAATACTCTGAAATAATAATCGAGAAAAAACCTCAGGATGCAGCATCTATTGTTTTGTGGCAAAATATGATGAATACCATCAAAAAGGCAAGTTTTTCTACAATTGAGATCTCCATATTTGCAAGTTGTTCAGCTGCTGATTTATCAAGATGTAGCATTTCGACCCAAATTACTCTTTTAGATGCATACATATCTTCAATAATTACAGCTTTAAACTTTAACGGAGACGTTATTGAGGGAAATGAAGTTGTGACAATTGGATTCGACTCAATTATTGTAGATGCAGACCCTGCAGGAGTATCCCCACAAGTTACCTTTAGTGGTAAAACTGGCAGTGCTAAAGCAGTATCCATGAATTTAGAAGTAGATCAAACAGTAATTTTAGGAATACCTGCGATGCTTTATGGAGCAAGCATGGAATTTGATACTTCTCTGGTGGGTTCTGGTTATAAAGGACCGACACCATCGAGGGCATTCATTGCTGATTTAGTTGTGGAGAAAAGAGCACTTGATGATAATTCGAATGCGCTCTGGTTATCATTAACCCAGGCTATAAGAGTGTCTGTGACCATTCAACTGGTCGATAAAACTCAGACTACCTTATCTGAATTAACTTTTAATGACGGGTACATAAGGGCGATACAGTCTTCCATGAACGCATTAAATGGAATTTATGATCCCACTAGCAGTACTGAATTTATATCCTTCTTGATTCCCTCCATGGTTTTATCACATGGTTCTGATATGGTTACGATTAATACTTTTGGTGGTTGATATTATCCAGAGGCTAGATTGGAGGTAAATAGTATTTTTTTAGAACAAAGTATTTTGATTTATGTTTTTGCAGAGGTGATATTTTGAAATCTTTTCCATTAACATGTGTAGTGATCCTAGGAATGTTGACTCTATTTGGACCTGTTAATGGGTCAAATAATAACCAAGTTATTCATACTGAAGTAATTAAACCTGATCAAAACTCACTAAATAGCAATATAAATCTGGATGCAACAACATTGAAAATTGCATATATCTATTCTGATCCCGGGAGAGCAACTACTTTTGCATCGTTGATTAATGATTTTGGTTTTACATCTGTTAGGGTACCATTGAGCAGTATTGCAACTTATAATTGGACTGGAGTTGGACTGATTATACTTGGGTGGGATACTGGTGCAATTGGAAATTGGGGATCAAATAGTCAAGTTAATAAATTATTGAGTCTACATACACCATTTCTTGCCATAAATGCAGGTGGGATCTCGTTTTACAATCAAGTAAAGAGTGTATTATATGATCAAATTGGGGATTTAACTGCCACTTTTAGTCTAACCGGGACATCAACATCGATCGGTAACTCCCTGAATATTTGGGATGGAAGCCATCCAATATTTAATTCGCCTACGTCTTTGAGGTCCCCATTGCCGTTTTATTTTTCAGCAGCACCTGTTGTTGATTTAATTGATTCATCCCTTGGATCATCGGTTGACATCTTGGCAAGTCTCACATCAAATAGTCGAGCTCTTCTTACTTATGAAAATGATAGATTCTTCTACTGGGGGATTACACAGCCCATATCAGATTGGGCACCTCCGGGAACTAATCTATTTGAGAATACCTTGAATTTTCTATTGTCCGAAGCGAATAACACAGCTCCAGTTGTTGATCATCCGGATGATATAACTTATGAAGATGGAATTACGGGTAAATCAATTACATGGAATGCGAGTGATGGTAATCCATTTAATTACTCGATTTATAAAAATAATAATAGAATAGAGGTCGGATCTTGGAATTCAACATCTCTTATAAACGTATCATTAGAAAATTTAGATGCTGGAGCCTACAATTACACAATTGAGTTGATGGATCACTACGGACTGAAAAAGAACGACACGGTGTATGTTACCGTTTTACCTACCAGTCCTCCAATCCTTTTAAGCCCAGGGGATATGATCTTTTATGAAAACGAAACAGGAAGAACAATAAGTTGGAATGCATCAGATATGAATCCTGACTACTACATTATCTATAAGAATGGTACTGGCATACCTCCCAATAATTGGTCCTCTGACACTTTAATTTCGTATGATGTTAGCGGATTATTACCTGGTGTTTACAATATCACGATTGCAGTGTATGATACATTCGGACAGAATTCAACAGACACGGTTTTTGTAACAGTGAAATCTATGATAATTCTTGATCTTATAGCTCCTACAGTAATATATTTGGGAAATTCATCTTTTGAGGAAGGATTTTCAGATTATTGGGCTAATTGGAGTTGTGTGGATGTGAATCCTGGTACTTATGAACTATTTCTTAATTCATCTCGGATTGAAACCGGTCAGTGGCAGTCAGATAGTTATATCAGTTATCTCTTGCATAATTTGACTTTGGGTGTCTATAATTTAACCATCCTAGTAACCGATCAATCACAAAATTGGGTAGTAGAGACTGTATTTATTGCTGTTATTGATTCAATTGCACCAAGGATAGAGGGTATTACAAATATTTCATTAAATAAAGGAGAAACGGATAAGAAAATCACCTGGATGGTTGTAGATTTTCATCCAGCAATATATGATATTGAGCTAAATGGGAAAAGAATTGCTAATGGATCCATAGAGTTTTCACCCTTCGTAATTGTCTCTCTGAACGGACTAATGCAAGGATATTACAATTATACGCTGATTGCATTTGATACCTCGAATAATTCAGCTGCTAGTTCAGTGATCGTTTCTGTACTTTTGGCACAAAGTGAAAAGGGAAGTGCAACTAATGCCCCCACCGTTAGTTTGTTTGGAGTGGATCCCGTGTATGTTGCAGGTGTTGGTTTTGTAATTATTGTTTCAGCTTCTTTGGTTGCATTAACAAGAAGAAAATAAATTTAGAAGTGTTTACTTAGATCAAAATTTGTATTTCAATCTCATCAAATATTTAATTCTAAAATTATTATCGCATCACTGTAATAAATCTTTTTGATTTTCGATTTATTCATTTAACCTCTTATCTGTATCAGAAATTTCAAAATTTATGGGTTATTTACATATTATAATAGATTTAACTTATTATGGTCTATAAAAGTGATCGCAATATGGTAAGTACGAGTACTTATTTTATCATATTCCTAATTATTGTTCTCTTAATTTTCATATTAAGTGGACTTCGGTTGGTCCGTGAATATGAACGTGTGGTTATTTTTAGACTAGGACGGTTCCACGCTGTGAAAGGTCCGGGGATCTTTTGGATATTTCCCGGTCTGGATAAGTCGAATCTTGTTGATCTGAGAACCCAAGTAGTTGATGTACCCAGACAGGAAGCAATCACAAGGGATAATATTCCAGCAATTATGAATGCAGCGATTTTTTACCAAGTTATCGATCCAGCCAAGGCAATTATTAAAGTGGCTAACTATAAATACGCAGTAAGCCAAATTGCTCAAACAACCTTACGTTCAGTAATAGGTTCTGTCACCCTCGATGACGTATTGTCTCAAAGGCATAAAATTAATACAGAGATATTGGAGCATCTGGATGTGGCCATTCATGAGTGGGGGGTCGATTGTTCGAGAGTTGAACTTAAAGATCTGGAACTCCCAGATAACATGAAACGTGCCATGGCCAAGCAAGCAGAGTCTGAGAGGGAAAGAAGATCAAGAATAATTTTGGCAGAGGGCGAACTTCAAGCCGCAGAAAAACTTGCTAAAGCATCAGAAATTATGGGAACATCGGGTGGTATTTACCTCAGGTTACTGCAAACGATTCAGGAAATTAGCACTGAAAATAGTTCTACGGTAATTTTACCTTTCCCAGCAGACTTAACGGGTCTGGCCAACACTATCTTCAGACAGAATGCTCCTACAGAATTACCTAGAGAAAATTCAAAAAAAGAGATAGCAGAGGATAAAAAACCTGCAAAAGAATTTAGTGTCTGAGCACAGAGCAATCATCATTTATTTTTCTTTATATTCGCTAAAATCTCGGTAAGAATTCCTAATCCTACTTTTATTGTAATTCCTGAAGGATCAAGTGTTGGTGAAATCTCTACTAAATCAAAGGCACGAACCGAAAAGGGTATTTCCCACAAAAAAGTCATCAAATCACTTGTGGTCATTCCTCCTCCAACTGGAGTTCCTGTGCCTGGGGCATATGCAGGATCCAGTACATCGATATCCACCGAGACATAAAATTGATCCACATCAGAATTAATATTTTTCAGCTTATCGTTGAATAAAGATCTTTTGTTGGTCGAATCCTCTAGATCTACCATGGTTAGTTCATTTATTCCATTCTTTTCCACAAATTCCTGTTCTTCTGAGGTAATATAACGTGTTCCCACAAGCAAAACATTAGCTGGATCTACATTGTTAAGCTCTATTGTTCGTCTAAGTGGACATCCGTGTGCGTATTTTGAACTATCGAGTTCATCTAAAAGATCTCGATGAGCATCAAACCAGATAATGCCAACTTTTTCAGTATTAGCAATAGCCTTGATTAACGGATAGGTAATTGAATGATCACCACCTACTGAGATTATTGGAGAATCATTATTAGACATGATAGATATCATTGCATTTTCGATATTTTTCCTGGTAATTGCACCGTTAACCGAATTTATTTTAATATTTCCAACATCCCTCAATATCATATCATGCAAATTAATCCCCCTTCTTGAGATAGCTTGCATATCTTTAGAAATCAATCGCAACGTGGATGGTGTTGCAGAACTCCCTTTTCTTCCACTTGTTGCAGATTCGTATGGTACTCCCTGAATTAATGCTGTAGTTTCATCCAGAGGTATTGATTCATAAGCAAGACCACCAAACGATCCGTAGCCATCATCTTGATGCATATTTACTTAATGAATGATATAGATGCATAATAAATTTGTTGGGACATCAATCGTGCAAATCTCATAAGAATAAACTTACAAATTCACATTTAGTATATCAGGTGAGATTTATACTAGAGAATTTTAAAAATAGTTCATTTCCTAATTGTTCGATTTTTTGTGGCAAATTTTGATCCCACGTATCCAATTGATCACTTTTGGTATTAGTAATTAAATTGAACAGCATTAAAACAGTCGAATCAATATGTTTTTTCACATACAAATAATTCGCACTATCAATATTCACTACAAAAAAGGCAAAAGATATGTCAAAATAGTTTAGAATTAATAATGAGCCATCCCCAAAAGTAATACTGGCATATGGTTCTGTAGAAGTAAACATTTCCCGACTGAACATGGATAGAGATGAAATAAAACCAGAGAACATTAATTCATCTATTTGGACTAAAGCATTTTTGAATTGCCAGAATTTAGAATAAAATGGCAAGTCATCTCGAGTAATAATTAAGACATGAAGTTCAGGGCTATTAATTCGTGTATAATCTTTCATAGATTCTTTTAACAAACTTTTTGCTACACTCGTTTGGTCATAGGTAAAAAGAAAATTGTGTTTAAATCTGTTTTTATGGGATATTTGACTTGTTTTCATTTTCTGTGACCTTTTGGAGGCCTCTCTCAATAAGATCCTACATTCATCAACAGTTTGCATATTTGATATCACGAAATCAACAGAATTTGATTTTATTAATTCTATCAGTTCATTTGATTTAAAATGGGTTGAAGTTCCAACAATTTGTGTCCTAGGCAATTTTTCTTTTATTTTTGCCGCAAAATTAATATTTCTAGGTGTCTTACCAGATATTGGAGATATCAATAGTATATCAATATTGTTTTCAAACAGAGTAATCATGACATCTTCTTCACTTTCAGCAGTATAATTTTTGAATTCATCGTTAAAAGAATTTATAATAATTGATACTATTAATAATTCGTCACCATAAGCTAATACTCCCGGATTGTCATCTTTATGTTCTGATAATATTGGGGACTTTAGTTTATTTCTTATTACCGTTTTTATTTTATCATCTTCTTGCTGCTCAATTTGATCAAAACCAGTAATTATTTTGCCTGAAATGAAGGTTATATCCTTTATTAGTTCAGAAATCATCAATTCAGTTTCTTCATAATTTGTTACCGTGAGATTTTGAACAAAAAAAGAATATTGTATTTCTCCTTCAAAATGAAAAAAAACGGATATACCACCGAAATTGATCTCTTCGATATTTTTTCCTTCTTGAAATAATTGACCCCCTAACATAGTTATTGCTGAAATGTAACCGCTGAGTAAAAATTCATCGTTTACCAAAATATCTTTGTAAAATTCAATAAATCTAGTTACAGATTGGTAGCAAATCATACATCCAATGATTTCAACTTCTTTTGTTTCGTTAGGGAGAAGCGTTGGATCTTGTCTCAAATAATAGGCAGGACTATATTTTGGTGGATTTATAATATATTCATTAATTAGATAGCCAATCTCATATTTTGCGTGTTGTTCGAGCACTGAAGAATATGCTAAAAAATCATCAAAAGGCAGAGGTAAAAATAAATCTATGGATCCTAGGTTAATCAATCCCATCAATAACTTTGTTGACGTGTCTTCAGAAATGGTGATAATTCGTGCGAGGGGGTTGTTAATGCGAATGATTCTTGAGAAACGAATAGAATCCATTTTTGGGGCATCATTATCAATCACAACTACCTCAAATCTATCAGCAAGCATTTCAGTAATGGCTTCATCAGGATCTTCAATATGTATGAATTTTTCGAAATCTATTGCTTTTTGGATCTTCTCTGCAAATTCTATTGAATTATTAGTTTTACCAACTAGTAATAGTTTAATTTTTTTGGGAACTTCCGGTTCTTTCTTCTTCTTTTTTTTGCCCTCAATTTTTCTGATAAAGTCTTCCTCAACTTCGGTTGAAAATAATGACTCTATCATTACATTATTTTTAATAACATAATGGCAAATATAAGTATCGATTACTCTAAGGAGTAAAATCATTAGAAATCATAAGAGAAGAACATTACAGGATATTTGAATATTCTAAAATTATTCGAGAATTTTGAATTTGTATAACTTTATCTAAATAATCATAATATTGGTTTAACTGTCACAAACCCACAGTCAGCAGTAAAATTGACGCTAAGAAGTAATAGAAAATAAGATTGCTGCTGTTGACTAACTTCAAGCAAATTGAATTATATCCAATAAATTATTGTAAATATGTGACTGCCGTGTATGTTGAAACAAAAAGGTTACTGTTGAGAAGAATGAATATTACTGATTTAAATTCTTTCTATAATTATCGAAACAACCCTGAAGTCAATAAATATCAAGGATGGTTATCAAATCCCACTAAAGAAGACGCAAAATTATTTATCCAATCGCAATTAAGTACAGAGATTGGAACTAGTGGAGAATGGACTCAAATTGCCATAGAAATAATTAAAACTAAAGAACTTATAGGAGACATCGGATTACTTGTCAAAGAAGATAATCAAGCGCAATATGGAATAACTATTTCAAAGCAACATCAGAGAAAAGGACTCGCAAAAGAAGCAGTACACGGATTATTTAATTATATTTTTGGTACTTTGAAACTTCATCGAATTATTGGACTTGTTGATACAGATAATATTTCTTCCATAAGACTTCAAGAATCAATAGGCATGAGAAAAGAAGGGCATTTTAAAAAAAGTTATTTTGATAAAAATGTAGCAGAATGGCGAGATGAGTATTTATTTGCAATATTACATGCAGAATGGGATGAAAATTTTTAAGGTAAAGGTATACATTTACCCCCCTATTTGGTGATTTTGAAAAATTATGTTATTAGGGGGCT